>JASHTD010000505.1 GCA_030040725.1 Candidatus Sulfotelmatobacter sp.
TACCGTCACGGCGCTGGAGGCCGTTAGTTACTGGAGTCATGTGAGGCAAAACGGGAGTGGGTGATTCTCACCCTAAGCGCGCAAGTAGAGCTGGATCGTCGAGTTAAAGTTCACTAAAGACTGTCATTCCGAATCGCTGCGAAGCAGCGGTGAGGAAACTGCTTTTTCAAAGAGGCGATAGATCGGTAGAGTCGGCGCATCGCAGGACTCCGGGTTAAGAAGCAGGTTCCTCACCGCCGCTTCGCGCCGGTTCGGAATGACATCGTTAGCCAACTCGCCCGAAACTAGTCGGCTGCCGCGGTAGACGCCGGCATTCCGTTTTTCAGATCGGCCGCCAGCAAGCGGTGGAATAACTGCTCTCCTGCTTCGCGGCGGACGGACAAGCGTCCGGCGCGATAGGCGCGGGATTTGAGGCCGCGTTGCACGTCTTCGCAGATTCCCAAATCTTCTTCCTGCACGCGATTTCCTACGTTAACCGACTGCTCGTTATATTCGCGCGCCGCTTCGCTGACGTCGGCGAAATAGAAATCGAAAACCACATGGCAATGATCGACGTCGACGGGTATGACGAGATTGGTGTCCATGTATCCGGCGTAGCAATTGATCATTAAATTGGGATGCTGCCAGAAATACCAGGCGCGGTCGCCTTTGCGCGTGGAACCAGTCGCGACGTCTTCAGTCGACGAAACCATGGGGCTCGACTGCAGGCAATAACGATCTTCGTTTTCGATGGTGTACTGCTTGTAATCGAGAACTGAATTCAAGCCTTTGTGCAAGTGCGGCACGTGATAGCCCCCGTCGAGGTAGTTATCGACGAAAACCTTCCAGTTGCAGGCGATGTCATAAGTGCGGCGATCGAAATAGTGCAGCTTGCTGATGCCGAGCGGGGCAACCCGCTTAACAATGCCGCCAAGAAATTCAATAAGCGACGGCGCGGATGCCTCGAGATTGACGAAGACGAAACACTCCCACGTTTCCACGCGAATGGGAACGAGGCCGTTTTGCGCTCGATCGAAATTTTCGACGCCGTCGAATTCGGGCATGCCCTTCAAAGAACCGTCGAGGCCGTAATTCCAGCCGTGATAGGGACAATGCAGAATCGAGGCAACACCGCAAGGCTGCGTGACGACGGCGGCGGCATGATGACGGCAAACGTTATAGAAGGCCCGCAGCACGCCGTCGCTGCCGCGCACGACTACAATCGGTTCACCGGCAACTGTCGTGGAAACAAATTGCCCGGGATTGAGCAGTCGATCGGTGCGGGCCACGAGCTGCCAGGTTTTGCTGAAAACGTTGAGCCGCTCGAGTTCGGCGATGCGCGGATCGACGTACCAAGCGGCTGGAATGGTTGATGCGCGGCTGGAATGGTTGATGCGCGGCTGAGCGGGGCGTGATCGTCGTAGCTGGAAAGAATCTGCTCGATTGAGGATTGCATGGTGGTTTTTCGCCTTCGTGAAATCGGTTAACGAATCCAGGTTTGAGTTCCTGGATTTTTACAGTCGTCCAGATCCCTCGGCTCGCTGTGAAAGCGCGAGCACTCGGAATGACGCCGAAAAAACCGAGGCAGGTTATGCTCTCACCTTCGTGGCATTCGCGCCGCTGACCTTTTTCAGCTCCGGTCGCAACGCAACCGCTTCGGCGGCGCCGATGGCGCGCTGCAAAATCGACAGAAATTGCTGGATGCGCGCTTCTTTTTTTTCCGGCAACTCGCCCTGACGGCGAAACAACCCGGGGTCAAGTTCGGCGGTCAGCAAGGCATCCTGAAATCGCTCCATCGTCCAGTCGAGGATGGAGACAATCATTTCAACATCCATGTCATCGCGCAACTCGCCACGCCCCAGGCCGAAGCGCACAAAGGCTACCGTGCCGTAAGGATCTTCCGCCATAAGGAAGCGATTGATTTCGCGCTTCAGCCCGAGATCGGTGCCGTAGTTGCCGAGCAGCGAGATGCGATAAGGAATCCAATCTTCGCGCAAAAGATGCTCGGTACGAACGAGCCAATATTGCAGGACGTGGAAAAATCCTATGGCGCGAACTTCAGCGGGAGCGTCGAGATACTTCGGAAACGAGCGAACAGCGCGCTTGTAGACCTCGAAGAAGAGGCCGTCTTTGCTCCCGAAGTGCTGAAAGATGGAACCCTTGGCGATGCCGAGCGCCGCTGCCATATCGCCGACGCGCGCTGCATGGTAGCCGTTTTCGGCGAAGTGGTGCATGGCGATTTCGATGATCCGCGAGCGCTTGGCGGCAGAGCGAGGACGCGAACTCGGTTGGCGGCCGAAGCGAAGCGGTTCGATCAAATTAGCACCGTTCCCAGTCATCAATGACCTCAAGTCACTGGAGAATATATTACAGCTTGTTAATTTTCAACTTCATTTTTTCAAGCACATGGAGTAACGTATGGCGTCTGATTGCAGTTGAGATGACTCTAAGTCAACCCCGTGAAGCAAGTTTCCCGCAGCGTTTACGATGCGATTATAGTCGGCGGCGGTCACAACGGCCTTACTGCGGCCGCCTACCTGGCGCGCGGGGGGTTGTCGACGCTTGTTTTGGAGCGCCGGGAAATTGTCGGTGGATGCTGCGTCACCGAGGAGATCGCTCCCGGATGCCGGGTTTCGACCACGTCTTATATCGCGAGCATGTTGCGGCCGGAAGTGATTTCAGAGTTGCGATTGGCCGATCATGGTCTGCGCATGATCCCGTGCGATCCGGCGATTCAGGTTCCCTTTCCCGATGGACAGGTGGTTCCGTGGTGGGCGGATCGCGATCGAGCAAAAAACGAGTTTGCACAACTTTCAGCGAAAGATGCGAAGCGGTTTGTTGAGATCGACGACCGATTGAAAAAACTCGCGCGATATCTGCAGCCGTTTTTCATGGAGTCGCCGCCGGAGATCGACGCGTCGTCGATCGCAGGCTGGAGCGATTTATTTCGCGTGGGAAAACGGTTTCGTGGCATCTCCAATGCGGAAATCGCCCAATTGATCGCATTTCTTACCGGAAGTCTGGGCGAGTTTCTCGATCAAAACTACGAATCGGACAAAATGAAGACGATGTTCCTCGCGAACAATGTCTATGGCAAACACGGCGGTCCGTATCAGCCCGGAACCGCGATTGGCCTGCTGTTTCACCTGCTCAGTGGAGGCGAGCATGAACTGCAGGGTTTTTACGGGCACGTGATGGGAGGGATGGGATCGATTACGCAGGCCCTTGCTGCGGCCGGAAAGAAGCTCGGTGTGGAGATTCGGACTTCTGCATCCGTCGCGAAGATTGACGTGCGCGACGGGCGTGCGAGCAGCGTAGCGCTGGAAGACGGGACCGAAATTCGCGGGCGGATGATTTTGTCGAACTGCGATCCGAAGAGAACGTTCTTGAAAATGGTTGAAGCGCGTGAACTGCCGGAGGATTTTCTGTCTGCCATACGCGGCATCAAAATGGATGGACCGTGCGCAAAGGTGAATCTCGTACTGGCCGAAGAGCCGCGCTTTACGGGAACTTCACCCAAGGCGACAGCGCTTGAGAGAACGTTCTACACGCTCGTTCCGTCGCTCGAGTTTGCCGAGCGGTGTTATGACACCGCGAAGTTTGGCGAAATTCCCGAAGAACTGTGGGTCGATTGTGTCGTGTCGTCGAATGCAGACGATTCTTTGGCTCCGGCGGGTAAGCACATCATGACGTGCTTCGTGCAGTATGTGCCGTACAAACTGCGGGAAGGAAATTGGGATGAGAAACGAGAATTATTGGGCGATCGCGTAGTGAAGAAGATCGCCGAATATGCGCCGAATGTGCCGTCGTCGATTACTGCGCGGCAGGTTCTGACGCCGCTGGATCTGGAGCGGACGTACGGATTGACCGAGGGAAATATTTTTCACGGCGATTTACGGCTGGAGCAGCTTTTCTTTATGCGTCCGGTCGCGGGGTGGTCGCAGTATCGCACGCCGATTCGCGGTCTGTATTTATGCGGAGCGGGAGCGCATCCGGGTGGAGGGGTAACTGGCGCACCCGGACGCAACTGCGCGTTGCAGGCGTTGCGCGACTCAAAGAAAGGCTGGTTCAAGAAAGTGGCGTGAGCTGTGGAGATGGGTAGAGATTCTTTCACTACAGAGATCCCGGGATCCACTGAGCATTCAAGGAGACAACATGAAGAAGAAAGGCATTCTCGACCGACTGAAAGAAGGCCCGGTGCTGGGTGATGGCGGATATCTGCTTGAACTGGAAAAGCGCGGCTGGGTGCGCGCGGGTCCGTTCACGCCGGAGGTGGTGCTCACTCATCCCGAAGCTCTCCGCCAGCTGCATGTTGAGTTTCGCGAAGCCGGATCGGAAGTGCTGCAGGCGCTCACGTTTTATGCCAGCCGCGATAAGCTTGCGACCGTCGGTCTCGAAAACAGTCTCGAAGATCTGAATCGGGCCGCAGTCCGCATTGCGCGTGAGGTTGCCGGTGATCGCTGCCTAGTTGCCGGAAACTTGAGCCTCACCTGGATGTACGAACCTGGCAGCCCTTCAGCCGCCGATCGCGTTCGCAAGACTTTTGATGAACAACTCGCGGTGCAGATTGACGAAGGCATCGATTTCATCATCGGCGAGACGTTCTCTTATTTGGGGGAAGCGCTCCTCGCGGTCGAGCGCGGCAAGAAAACCGGATTGCCGACGATGGTCACAATCTGCTTCGAAAACAAAAACGAGACCACCGATGGCAAAAGCGCAGCCGATGCCGCCAAGGCGCTGATCGACGCTGGCGCGGATATCGTTGGCATGAACTGCCTGCGGCCGCCCGAGCATATTCTTGGCCCGATGGAAGACATGCGGAAAGCGGTGTCTGGTTACCTGGCGTGTCAGCCAGTCGCTTATCGCACCCCGAAGACGAAGCCGGATTTCACCAGCTTGCCGGAATTTCCTTACGCACTCGATCCGTTACAACTCACGCGCAAAGAGATGGCGGATTATGCGGTGCGGGCGCGCGATATGGGCATCAATTTTATCGGTGCGTGCTGCGGCACCGTAGCGATGCACATCCGGGAGATGGCGCGAGTGCTGGGGAAACTGCCGGAAGACTCACGAAAGTGGGCAAAAGACGGGCCGAAGCCGATGTCAGCGTATGAATACTACGACCACGACAATTTGAAGGTGGGAAACCGCACATAGCTTTCGGCTGGAATGCGCGGCTCAAATAAAAAGCAGGTTCCGCATGAGAGCCTGCTCTTTCTTTGTTGCAATTTTGGATGTGAAACATGCTCGAATCGAAATGACACCTTTGGAAACGGTTAGCTGGCGCTACGCAAGCGCGGTTCTTCCGCCCGAACTAGTGGCTCTTCAACCAGATGCTGGCTGAGAAACCACACCTGCAGCTCGTTGGTACGAAGCACATCGCTGACGACCAGATCGTTAGTGCCCGCGTCTCCGAGTTTGTCAGAGCGCTCGGCCAATTCGCGGCAATGACCAATAATGACCTGATGAGCGTCGAGCAGTCGCGAGATCTGCACGGGCACCTCTTCTCTGCCTTTCGGAGGACGTTCAATGCGCGTGGTTTCCGCCACATCATGCGCCATGGCGATCGAAATCCCACCCAGAAGCTGAA
>JASHTD010000506.1 GCA_030040725.1 Candidatus Sulfotelmatobacter sp.
AGAACCCGCACAATCTTCTCGTCCGAGCTGAGCAGCAGCGATTTCAAATTCATAAGGATGGTTGAGGGTTCTTCTTTCGACCGGTCTTTGGTTGAAAGGCCAGTTGCGGCGAGTGACGTCCTTCTGCAGAGCACGCCAGCCCCTCTAGACACTGTAGTTGCCCCGAAACGCCCTATCAATGGCACCTTCTGGCATGAGGGTTACGCCAGTAACGGCAGGTCATTAGTCTGACATTTTCCACGCGCTGTGCAGCCCGGACTATGCAAAATGCTGCAATCATGGTGCATTGAGCGTTAAACAACTGCAGACCCGGAGAGCTGCGAACGAACGCGCCGCCGCTACCAGTTAACTATTTACAGCACAGCGCTTTAGACAGTATTAATTAAAGTACTTTAAGCTGATTCGGCATTGACTTCCAGATAAAATCGGGGTAAGCTACCGTGTTTCCAAATCAATTCAGGATCTCTGGATAACTAGGGACGGTAAGTTTGTCCGCTGAACGTTCCAGTTCATGCATCCCGATACGCGGCAGAGAATCATATAGATAGATAAGGCTTTCATCCCCCATCAGTACGAAAGGCGATTATGGCGAAGCGACGTGGAAATCCAAACTGGGGCAAGCCCGAGCCGATAGGCCCGATTGTCCCCACGGTCACCGAATTCGAGCAGGTCGTACGCGAATACAAGCTTACCCCTGACCAATACCTGCGTTCTACCCGTCTGCGGGAGTGGGCGCGGCGCAACAAGAACTCCAAATACATCCCCGAGCCTTTGCTGGAAGCCTGGGGATTCGAGATCGAGTCCACTTTGTAACCTGAGGTTTAGCAATACGTTAAGCAAAAAGGGCCGCCTTTTCGGCGGCCTTTTTGCTTCTGTCCGCCACTTCGGCTGGTTAGAGGCATCTTTCGGAAATTGCCGGATAATCTTTTCGGAGGAAGGCGGTTCTGGTGCGCTTCGGAAGATGAGCGGGAAAAATCACATTCTTTTGTCGTGGAGCAGCGGCAAAGATAGCGCCTGGAGTTTGCAGGTCCTTCGGACTAGTTCGGAATACGAGGTGGTCGGCCTGCTGACCACATTCAACGAGGTAGCGGACCGCGTCGCGATGCATGCGGTGCGGCGAGAGTTGGTGGAGAAGCAGGCATCCGCGGTTGGCCTTCCCCTTTGGTCTGTTCCTTTGCCATGGCCGTGTTCGAATGAGCAATATGAAGCCCTGATGGCTCAGATGTGCGCAAAGGCGGTCGCTGAGGGTATTGAGGGGGTGGCGTTTGGAGATTTGTTTCTCGAGGACGTGCGCGCATATCGCGAGCGACAACTCCGAGGCACCGGGCTCCAGCCGATTTTTCCGCTCTGGGGGTTGCCGACAGGCGAGTTAGCGCGAGAGATGATTGCTGCGGGCGTGAAGGCAAAGTTGACGTGCGTCGACACTCAGAAACTGGATCGGTCGTTTGCAGGACGCGAATTTGACGAAACGCTACTGGCCGATTTGCCGGCAGAGGTTGATCCGTGCGGCGAGCGAGGAGAGTTTCACTCGTTCGTTTATGCCGGACCGATGTTGAATGAAGTAATACCGGTGGTCGTTGGCGAGCAGGTGGTAAGAGAACAGTTTTTGTTTGCGGATGTAGTGCCTGCGGAGCTAGTTACGCGCTGATTTCCGTTGCGTTATCGAATTCTGCTTCACGCGAGATCCTCGCTTGGAGATAACGGCGGTTGCTCGGGATGACGCCACAGGAACGAGCGATTTGAGCCCATTCAGAACTCTTCACTTTCTTCAATGGTTTTTTCGTAAATAATTTTTTCGACAACCCTGTTGAAAAACTCCGATGGGTGTGTGGTACACTCGCCCGTTGCTCGCCGCCGTGTGGGCAACGGTCGTGGGGAAAACGTCCGGTAAGTCTTCTGTCCTGGGGGGACTGGGGAATGGGCCTCGCGCTTTTGGTTGTCATCTGGCTGATCACTTTGGCCAGCACTTACTTCTTTGTCGCTAAAACCTGGTGGCTGCCAGTTGGAGCCTCTGCCGCCACAAAGTTCATCGACGGACAATTCGCTCTCACGTTTATCCTGATGGGAATTATTTTCCTGGCGGCACAGCTTTCGTTAGGATATTTCTCCTGGCGATACCGCGAGCGGCCCTCCGCGCCTCCGGTGTCCTATTCCCACGGCAATGTGAAATTGGAAATCATCTGGACTGTGTTGACCACCATCCTGTTCGTGGGACTGAACCTCATGGGCAGCAACGTTTGGGCAAGCGAACGCTTCGATCCAGCGCCGCCCGGTTCGGTTCAGGTGGAAGTTACCGGCATGCAGTTCGCCTGGTACTTCCGCTACCCCGGCCCGGATGGGAAGTATGGCGCGACCAGCGTGAAGTTGATGGATCCTTCGGCGGGCGGGGAAGCTGCGGTGGGACTGAATACATCGGACCCGGCTTCCAAAGACGACGTGGTCACGGGAACTATGTATTTGCCGGTGAACCGCGAGGTCGATTTGAGCATCCGGTCGGTAGATGTGATTCACAGCTTCTTTGTTCCCTCGCTGCGGTTCAAGCAGGATGCGGTTCCCGGACTTGACATTCACATGCACATCACGCCGACGCAGATTGGCGAGTACGAGATTGCCTGCGCCGAATTGTGCGGGCTGGGACATTACAAGATACACGGCATGGTACACGTCGTCAGCCAGGAGGATTTCGACAAGTGGCTGGCGGCACGGGAGGCGGAGAAACAGTAAATGGCGACCTCAGCTACGACCCACGCGCACGCTGCTCCTCAGGGATTCATCCGAAAATATATTTTCAGCCTCGATCACAAAGTCATTGGCATTCAGTATTTCTTCCTGGCACTCACGGCCGTATGGGTGGGAATGTTTCTCTCGCTGCTGATGCGGCTGCACCTCTATTGGCCGAATGCGGTGCTGCCACTGGTCGGAGAGATCAAGCCGGAAACCTACCTGAGCCTGCTCACCATGCACGGCACGATCATGATCTTTTTTGTGCTGACCACCGCGCCGCAGGGCGGATTTGGAAATTATTTTCTGCCGATTCAGATTGGTGCTCCTGACATGGCGTTTCCGGTACTCAACATGCTTTCGTTCTGGACGACCTTCGTGGCCTTCGTGGTGATGCTCTCAGCGTTTTTTGTCACCGGCGGTGCGCCGCTGCATGGCTGGACGGGATATCCGCCGCTAAGCGCGGTGCAGCAAGCCGGACCCGGTGAAGGCTTGGGCGCGGATTTGTGGATTGGCTCGATTGCGATTTTCTGTATCGCGTCGCTGATGGGTGCATTGAATTTTCTGACGACTACGCTCGATATGCGCGCCAAAGGCATGACGCTGATGCGCATGCCGCTGACCTGCTGGTCGTGGTTTATCACCGCGATTCTGGGATTGCTGGCCTTCGGCGTCCTTCTCTCAGCCGGGATTTTGCTGCTGATGGATCGCAATCTGGGAACAAGTTTTTACGTTCCTCTGGTCGTGGTAAACGGCCAGATCATGGGCCACAAAGGCGGTTCGCCGCTGCTCTGGCAGCACCTGTTCTGGTTCTTCGGTCATCCCGAGGTTTACATCGCAATTCTGCCGGGCATGGGCGTAACGTCCCAGATTCTCTCCACATTTTCGCGCAAGCCAATTTTCGGCTATAAGGCGATGGTCTATGCCATGTTGGCGATCGGCTTCCTGGGCTTCATGGTGTGGGGCCATCACATGTTCATGAGCGGCATGAGCCCATATTCGGCATTTGCCTTCTCAATATTGACCATGTGCATCGGCGTGCCCTCGGCGATCAAGACCTTCAATTGGCTGGGCACAATGTTGCACGGCCGCATTCGTTTTAAGACACCGATGCTCTATGCCATCGGCTTTGTTTCTCTGTTCGTTTCCGGCGGATTAAGCGGACCGTTCCTGGCGCAGCCGGTGCTGGATATTCAACTGCACGACACTTACTTTGTGGTCGGCCATTTCCACCTGATTATGGGTGTGGCTGCAATCTTCGGAATGTTTGCCGCCACCTATTACTGGGTTCCAAAAATGTTTGGGCGCATGATGAATGAGTTCTGGGGGCGCGTGCATTTCTTCATCACCCTCATCGGAACCTATGCCATCTTCATGCCCATGCACTATCTGGGAATCGCGGGAGGCACCCGCCGGTACTCGCAATACACAGAAGTCGCCTACATGCAGAAGCTGATGCCGATTCACGGATTCATGACCTACGCGGCAATCATTACTATTGCGGCGCAGTTCATTTTTGTCATCAACCTTTTCTGGAGCATCTTTAAGGGTCCGAAGGCGAGCGACAATCCGTGGGAAGCCACAACTCTGGAGTGGACGACAGCTACACCTCCGCCGCACGACAACTTTGGTGGCGTAACGCCGGTCGTACATAACGGTCCTTACGAATATGGCGTTCCGGGCGCAGCGCGGGATTATGTGATGCAGACCGATCCGGCAATCGGAGCAGCGCATTAAGTTAAATGCTGGGGCAATCTGATTGATTCGCCACTGGCGGCGATAAGCGAAATCGATGAGGGATATTTTGGCATCTGACGTAATCATGCCGACACTAACACCAAAGACTCCGACGACGGGGTTAGGCCGCGGCGGAGATGTGCCATCCCCTCCCGATGGCGGCGACGACGGAAGGTTTCCAGACTCAAATCTGCCGGACTACGGAGCGCGCCTGCGCCGGGCCCGGCTGGGACTGATCTGCGGAATTTTTACGGTCAGCATGGTATTCATTTCGCTGACCAGCGCCTATGTCGTGCGGCGGGGCTTGCCGACCTTCGACAACCTCAGCCAGGCTTACGTTCGCGATTGGGGTTCGGTGCAATTGCCCTGGTTGCTGTTGGCGATCAACACGGTCATTCTTCTGGTCAGCAGCATAACGATGGAAGGCGCGCGGCGGGATATCACGCGGCGCGCAGCTCTCGCCCCGGTGAAGTCAATTCCAGGGATTTCCCTGGGCGAAGAACGAGGGTTCCCCTGGCTCGCTACAACGATAGTGCTGGGCATGGGCTTCCTGGCCGGGCAGTTTACGGCCTGGATGGAGCTCGAAGCGCGGGGATTTTTCGTCAACACTAATCCGAACAGTTCGTTCGTTTATTTGCTGACAGCGGCCCATGCCGTGCATCTCGCGGGTGGAATCGTTGCGCTGCTCTGGGCCGGAATCACCGCAGTGCGGCAAAAGCCGGTCGAGGCGCGCCGGATTGCCATTGATGTGACAGCGTGGTATTGGCATTTCATGGCTGTCCTCTGGCTTTACGTGTTCGCTCTGCTGGCGATTATGAAGTAAGCGCGATTTACGGCGCAAAGACTGCGCCGAGTCGCGGGCGTGCAGATCAGTCGACGGAAAACATCTGTCTCGGGATCGCAGTACAAAAGTAAAAGGGGGTTGGGGATGGCTGACGTTGTTCTCGATCACACTGCAGCCTCGCATGGGGCTGCGGGGCAATACGAAGCTCCGCTTTTTGGCGCATATTCAAAAAAAGTGGGCATGTGGCTGTTCCTGGCCTCGGATTCGCTCACGTTCGGAGCCTTGCTTGTTGCTTTCAGTTACAACCGCCTCTCGAATCCAGCATGGCCGACGCCATTCCGCGTAGAAAGCATCACCAACGCCAGCATTATGACGGCCTGCTTGCTTTCGAGTTCCCTCACGATGGTGCTGGCAGTATTTGCCGCGCAACGTCACGACCGCGCGTGGACGCGCAACTGGCTGCTCGCCACCATGGTGTTCGGAACGGCATTCATCGTCTTGCACGGGATGGAATGGAGCCACTTAATTCACGAAGGCATGACGCCGTTTGGCAATCCCTGGGCACCAACCGTTCCGCAATTTGGCGGCACATTCTTTACGCTCACCGGGATGCACATGCTGCACGTCACCATCGGCGTGATCTACCTGGGCGTAATCGCATTGCGCAAGTGGTTTCTACCCATTCTGGGTGCGATCTGGTTGGTGGGCTTCTTTGTGATTCCTTCTGACAACGTTTTCCATTACGGAATTCATGTGCTGCTCGTCGGCTTGATCGTAGCTACCGTCATTCTCTTTCTGAAGCCGAAGGATTATGACGCGCACGATGTTGAAGTCTCCGGGCTGTATTGGCATTTTGTCGATCTGGTCTGGATGTTCATTTTCCCGCTGGTCTATCTGATGTCGACGAAAATATAGGCCGTTAACTTAGTGCCGTGACCAAGTCAGTTCGCGAGGCTGAACACTATGCATGATGTAGCGAAGCATGACGATGCCAAGGGGCAGTATTTCTGGGTCTGGGGTGCGCTGCTTTTTCTGACTGGAGTCGAGGTGTGGCTTGGCTACCGACAAATATTTGTCCCGGTGCGCATGCTGGAAGTCTTGCTCATGCTCTCGGTCGTAAAGTCGGCGTTGATTATCGCCTATTTCATGCATTTGAAATTTGAAACCGCGCTGATGCGATGGATGCTGGTGATCTCGGTGTGCGCATGTTTTGTGATTATGTATCTGTTCTTTTTCCCGGATGCCGGGCGGATTCTCCGCCTCGGCGTGGGATAGTATAGGCAGGCTGGCTTCTGCACGTTAGAAGGAGATTTGTGACATTCTTGTTGAGTAGAGCTAGAACCTTTTCCCTACTGCTGGTGCTAGGCGCCTGGTCTGTTCCAGCTTTCGCACAAGGTTGCGCGATGTGCAACGCCAACGCGAGGGCCACACCGAAGGATGCCCAACGAACACTAAACCACGCCGTGCTGGTACTGCTAATCCCTCCCCTTGGATTTATGGTGGGCGGAGTGGGCCTGGCCTTCCGCTACAGCCGAAAGCGCGACCTGGACCAGCAGTAAGCAGCCTCTTCTCTTTCTCTCTTGTCCGTCGTTCGCATATCCTCGGGATTTCTGCCGGTCGGCATCCCTCGAAAATGACCTATAATAAAAGATTCGGCAGTCGTTCCCGAGGTCCCTGGGTGAGCTTGCCCCGACTTTCACAGGCCGTTCCCAGCCACCGGGACTTTCTGCCGGCTTTGTCCGATGTCCAATCCCACACCCACGGAAAGCATTATTGTTCGCGGCGCGCGTGTGCATAACCTCAAGAACGTTGATTTTGAGGTCCCACACAACACCCTGACGGTCGTCACCGGAGTCTCTGGATCCGGAAAATCCTCGCTCGCTTTCGACACGATCTACGCTGAGGGGCAGCGACGATACGTGGAGTCGCTCTCGGCCTACGCGCGGCAATTCTTGGAACGAATCGAGAAGCCGGATGCAGATTCGATTGATGGAATTGCGCCTGCGGTGGCGATCCGGCAGAAAAACTCGACGAGGAATCCGCGATCGACCGTAGGCACCGCCACCGAGATTTATGACTACCTGCGCCTGCTGTTTGCGCGCATCGGAAAAACCTACTGCGCGCGGTGCGGCAATGAAGTGAAGAAAGACACGGTGGATGAAGTCGCCGATAGGATCCTGACTCTCGGTGCGGGAACGCGGCTGCAGGTTTTGTTTCCGTTGCAGGTCGATCCCGCGCCTGCACAAGATGAAAAAAAGAGTTCCCGCACGCGCAAGAACAAAAAATCTCCTTTGGTCGACGGACAGCCAAGTGAACAGCTCAAGACGCGGCTCTTCGAACTGCGCAAGGCGGGCTTCAACCGGCTTTATCAGGCTGGGCAGGTGTTTGAATTCTCCACGCCAGAATCGCTCCTCGATATTCGCTTCGACCAGACGGTGTTCATGCTGGT
>JASHTD010000507.1 GCA_030040725.1 Candidatus Sulfotelmatobacter sp.
CAACAATTCTTCTCGATGCTGCTGTGGCGTGTGATCAGCGTATCTTCCATGATCTTCGAGCCTCGCCCGATGAATGCAGGGGCAACGATGCGTGCCCAGCGATGAACTTCGGCCGCATCGTCGATCCATATCCCTCGTTTTACTTCCCTGCCCGAAGGTCGTGCCGTACATCGCCGCTGCAACAAGTCATAAGCCAGGCGGCGCAAGTCATGCGGTTGCATCAGGCGGTTGACATACTCGCGAATGAAGTAGGAGCTGCCGTTTTTTTTTGCCTCCGCAAACAAATTGTGCGGATCCGAAGCCCACGCCTTCGAACTGTCCACTACCCAAAGATCCAGGGTCCCTTCGCGGTTCATCGCCCGGGTCGCGATCTGCCGCGCCTCGCGATGGAAATAAAAGAGATCGAGCAAATCGGTTTCCGCGTAGATGTTGCCGATAAGCACAAACGAGTGCTGGATCCCACCCCGCGAAAATTCCCGCAGCTTGCGCTGAATCGCAGGGTACGGATCGGCCACGGTTTGAAATTCCACATTTTCGAACGCCGTGAAAGCAGGTTTCGTTCCGCGAAATTTCGTCCCATCCTGCAGCACCGAAACTACATCCACATCTGCCTGCACGAAGCGCTCGATGGTGCGTTCGGCGGACGACCGTCCCGCGACATCCAGATAAGCCAGCGGTTCAGAAAGCAGGGCGCCCATGCCATCGGGAGCGATCGCAGGAGTGCTCCTGTATCGCTCCCCGGGAACAACAATCGCGCCCAACCCCACAACTTGGTCCTTTCTCGAGTTCTAAACCACTAAGCTTTCCGCCGACATCACCGCGTCGCTTACGCGGCAAATGGCCTCGGGCCGATGCCCAGTCCCTACGAGGTCGATTCCGCTGCGTGATTTGCAGAGCGGCGCAGAACCCGGCGCTTAGGAAACAGCAAGTCGCGCATCTTCATCTTGGCTTTGTGCAACTGCGATTTCGAATTTCCCACCGAGCAATCGAGCATTTGGGCGATCTCATGATGTTGGTATCCCTCCACTTCATGCAGGGCGAAAATTCTTCGGCAGCCCTCCGGAAGCTCCAGCATGGCTCGCCGCAACGCGATGCGGTCAACCGCCCCGGATAAGCGAGGATCAGGATTGCCAATGTCTCGCCGCAGGGAGGGCGACTCTGCCGAGACCGGCTCATCCAAGGAAAGCGTTGGAGGAGCCTTTCTTCGGCGCAGCTTCATCAAGACGGTGTTGACCGCGACCCTGTAGAGCCAGGTGGAAAATGCCGAATCGCCGCGGAATGAGCCCACGCTGCGAAACACCTGAAGGAACGCCTCCTGGGTGAGATCTTCAGCCTCAGCAATATCCTTCGTCATAAGCAAGCAAACGGAATAAACCCGCTTCTTGTGAAGCTGGAAGAGCGTGGCAAACGCCTGCTCATCGCCGCTTTGCGCGCGCTGAACCAGACTGCGTTCAGACTCATCGCGGTTGGTTTCTTCTCGGACCGGAATCGCATTAGCTGTCGCGGATATTGCGCAGGTTGCCACGGAAAGTCTCCTTAACTCGAACTTGGAACAAGTTGGCTCTCTTTAATTACCGCGGGAGCATCAACGTCCAGACTGAGACTAGCGGCAACGCACTTCGGCTCCCATAGGGATGCTCCTGTAATTGAATCCCAGACTTGCTGTACGAACTTCTGGGGCATAAAGGCTTAGAACTCTTGCGTTTTGATTTGAGTTAGAGAGATTAGGTATGAGCAGGATGTCCGCTGCAAGCGCGGACAATGCAGGCCTAGAACGCTAGAGATGTGATGTTTAAAAAGCGAAGATTGCCCGAATTATGAAGTGGGGGTTCCGGTTCGCTGCCACGGAACAGACTGTAGTGGGCTCCATACATAACAGTCGGAACCGCACGTCGGAATGAAAGATCAGGTATTCACCTTAGTAGAGACGGAACCCGACCTCAACACTAATCTGAACATTGACCGGATGGCCGTCTTTCTCCGCCGGCTGGAAACGCCACTGTTTCACAGCTTCAATCGCTTTCGCGTCGAGCCCATGTCCCAACCCTCGTACCACGCGGATGTCGCGCGGGTTGCCGTGATCATCAACGATCATCCACAGAATGCATGTTCCCTGGGTCTTGGCGTTCCGCGCTTCCTCGGTGTATTCCGGATCGGGAGTGGAAATCGCCTGCGGAGCTGAAATGCCTCCGCCGACTTTGTAAACCCCGCCACCGATGCCACCGCCGCTACCAGCGCCCACTCCAGGCCCATGCCCGACACCGACGCCTCCACCGGAGCCGGAACCAATGCCGCCACCAGATCCGATTCCATTGGAAGGTGGAGCGGAAGGAAGCGGCGCATTCGTCGGAACTCCGAGGTTCGGCATATGGTTTTCAGCCAGACGGACTTGCGGAGGAACAACCACCGTTGGAGCAACCGCCAGCTTAGGATGATCGTTGCGTAGAACGATCTGCGGCGGAGTAATCTGCTCCATCGCCGGCTTGGGCAATGCGCCTTTGGGGGCGCGGATGTGATCACGATCGCCGCCGCCGCCTCCTCCGCTGACAAGCTTCTTCGCCACGGGCAAGGCATACGTATCCGGTGACGGAGCGATTAATGTCACTTCTTCCTGCTGCTTTACAGTCTGCACAACCTTTGGACCGAAGAGCGTACCGCCAATAATCAGACCGATGACCACGACGTGAAAAATCGCGGAGCCTACCAAACCGTTGGATCGGTAGTTGTTATATTGTCCCCAGATGGCCTCAGGCGGAAGAACACGTTCTTCTCGCAAGTATCCTTGTCTTTGTGCGGGTCGCGGGGTCTGGGCACGGCTCGGCCGTCGATCGAGAACGGCTGGCGACGAAAATTGAAGCAGCGCTGAGTGGCGAGAATTTTGCTGATTCAAGACTGACACTCCCTCCGGCCTGGCAAGAATCTGTGCGTGCTTGGATGCCTCGAAGCAACGAACGGTTTGTGAAGCCGTTTTCACCTCGCGAACCTCAGGGCTATACTCATCAAGTCTTACAACCTTCCGGCCAGGACCAAGACCAACAAAACAACCACAACAAGTCCCAGCCCTCCGCTCGGGTAATAACCCCACGCACGGCTATATGGCCAAGCTGGAAGGGCACCGATCAGCAACAACACCAGCAAAATCAAAAGAATTGTGTACATCGCCTTCTCCGTTATCGTGATTTCGTAAAACAGTTTTGAAAACCAAGGCCCGGTAGTCCAGAACGACCGGGCCCGTGCTCAGACCTTTAACCGCTTCAGCATTTGCTAGCGACTGGCGGATTCTGTCGTTGATCCGCTTTTTCCCTCAGCGTGTTCTCGTCCTCTCGCCTGCTCAGAATATTTGCGCACCGCGGCTTCAAATTTGGTGTCGCTTTCTCCCGCAGCCGGACGTACTTTTCCGTCCAAGATTTCGCCAAAAGGAACGAACTTGCCGTATAGAAGTCGCGTCTCGTCCTTGTCTTGGGTGATCGCCGAACCATTAAGGTCGACGCCCGCAAAAATTCCCCGCGCCCTTGAGTAAGTCAGGGTCTCAGCCTTCATTTTCCAATCCGTATCCGCCCCGGCATCGCGTCCCACCGGGCCGGCAGCTGCTGAGGCACTGGCGCCGATCTTGAACTTGTTTGACAGAAGTGCGTCCATGCCGTGTTGGTTCATCACTACCAGCACGAGGTCGACAGCCTGACCGCCAAGCTGCAAGCCCCAACTTCCACCGGTGATGGTGATAGGAGCAGGCGAACTCCAACGACCGTCCGTGAGACGGCAGGTTGCGACGCCTTTGCCATGACTGCCTCCGAATCCCACGGCGATTTTCACCATGGAAGGAATCACCGCAATGCACTTCGCATCGCTCATGATTTTGTCGGGAATTGCCTTATCCTTCACTCCCATGATCTCGTCCAGCACCCTGGCGGAAGCATCAACTCTTTTCTGAATACTAGATTCGTTATCCGACTTGGTCTCCGACTCGTTCTGGGCGAAACCTACGCCAGCGAGCAGCAAACAGATTGCACCGAGCACCAAACCCAGTCTCGGCAAACGGGAACTTGTACCTTGTGTCATCAGCCAACCCCTTCGGCGCTCCACGCGAGCGACCATTCAATTTTTTTCTTGCTCCCGTAAAGTTAGCGGTGAGGTGAATTTCGTGCTATCCGTATCGCGCTGTAATGTGAACTCACAGGACCAGCAATGGCGTACAGTTTCGACAGTACGCGTGCAAAGGATGCTTTCCGACCTAGGTTTAGAGGGTGTTGCCAGAGGGGGGATTAAGTCTTCTGTGTGGAGGAAAAGCGATAATCTGAGCCGGGCGTCTTACGACTGCAAGGCCTCTGCGAGTTCCCGCAGCACACCACTGGCCGGAATGGTGAGTTCGACAAGAGTTCCAGGGTTCACATTCGTCAACTGTAAATTCCCACCAAATTCCTTGGCTCGCTGCCGCATGCCGCCGATGCCCACGCCCACGCTGTCGGGACGCAGTTCAGCAATGCCCGCACCGATCCCTTTGCCATCGTCCCGCACCGCAACCGTGATCTGGCCCTC
>JASHTD010000508.1 GCA_030040725.1 Candidatus Sulfotelmatobacter sp.
AATACCCTTTAAACGCGGGCATGGCGCCGAGTTCGGCAATTTTCTTTTCAGCGGCGCGCTCCAAATCCATTGTGGTCACGCCCGGCGCCACCATGGAGCGCAGATGATCCAGAACCTGGCGCACGATGCGGCCGCTCTGCCGCATGCGCTCGATTTCCGCCGCCGATTTGCAAACAATGGCCATTCTTCAATCGTTAAGAATGATGATCTTCGATGATCCTGAAAATCTGCCTCGTGACTTCGTCGACAGCTTGATCGCCGTTGACGCAAATCAAACGCCCTGTGCGCTGGTAATAATCGGCGACAGGCGCAGTCTGCTCCTGATACGCCGCCAAACGCGGCTGAATCACTTCCAACCTGTCGTCATTGCGGGTTTCCAGCTTGGTGCCGTCGACATCACAGAGCTCATCAACGGCGGGCGGCTGAAAGTGGATGTTGTAAATCCGCCCACAGGTGGGACAAGAACGGCGTCCAGTAATGCGGCACAACAACTCATTATAATCCACCTCCAGGCGGATCACAATTGGCCACGCCCGCGTGGGCCGCGAATTATCAAAGAGCCTGTCGTCGAGCAGGGCATCGAGCCATCCGGCCTGAGCCGCGGTTCGCGGGAATCCATCGAGGATGTATCCGCGATGACAATCCGGCTGCTTCAACCGCTGCCGGACCATTTCGCAAACCAGATCGTCAGAAACCAGTTCACCGCGAGCCATGACCGCCTGGGCGGCCCGGCCAAGTTCCGTGCCCTGCGCTACGTTGTACCGCAGCAGGTCTCCGGTCGAGACCTGCGGAACCAAATATTTTTCCATGATGCGCTTGGCCTGCGTGCCCTTGCCGGCACCGGGCGGGCCAAGCAGCACGATCGGACCCACATCACGCGAGGTTTCCTGCGCCATCGAGTTGGCCAAAGCCTCCCGAACAGTGTTCCCGGACCGCTCCCACAAGCGTCCGGTGCAGCAACCCCAGCACAACAACTTCCCATCGGGCGATGGAGAGATCCGGTCAATCCGAATCGCCCCTCAGTCAATTTCTTGTCGCCGCAGGGCCGTAAAATCACCCTGTGGCATAATTCCTTACGCCCAGTTCCTGCGGCCGCGAATCCGCCCGCTGCGGGCTGTAAACCCGTCGTAGTGGCGCATAATCAGTTGCGCCTCGATCTGCGTTACTGTATCCATCGCCACGCCCACCACAATCAGCAGTGACGTACCTCCGAAATAAAAATTCACTCCCAAGCCGTTGGTGACCCATACCGGGAGCCGCTCGAACAGGCTTCCTCCGAGCCAGATCGGTAGGTGGTTCAAGTGAATGCCGGCGATGAGCCACTCCGGGATAAAAGAGATCACGATGAGGTAAAGCGCTCCCACCAGCGTAATCCGGGTCATCACATCGTTGATATAGTCGGCGGTGCGTTTGCCCGGGCGAATGCCAGGAATGAATCCGCCATACTTACGCATGTTGTCGGCGACTTCGCTGGGATTGAACACGATCGACACGTAAAAATACGCGAAGAAAATGATGCCGATGGCGTAGAGCAGCGTGTAGAGCGGTTCGCCCCAGCCCAACATCCGGAACAGATCGCCGAAATAACGGCTGTTCTTGACGCCATAGCCGATGGTCTGCGGCAACGTGAGAATGGAAGACGCAAAAATTACCGGCATAACCCCGCCCGCGTTCACGCGCAGCGGCAGGTGGGTGGATTGCCCGCCCATCACCTTGCGGCCTACGACCCGCTTGGCATATTGGACCGGCATGCGGCGCTCGCAGCGCTCGACATAGACGATGAAGCCGACTACCGCAATCATGAAGACGACCAGGCCAAACATCAGAACCGGCGTAATCGCGCCCCAGGTTCCGTTCTTGGCCTTTTGCAGAAGGTCTTCAACGCCGCGCGGCAACCCCACGACGATTCCGGCAAAAATCAGGAGCGACATGCCATTGCCAATCCCACGGTCGGTAATCTGCTCGCCCAGCCACATCACGAAAGTGCTGCCCGCCGTCAGCGTCAGCATCGTCATAAAAATGAAACCAGGACCAGGGTTCAGGACGAAGTCTCCCGCCTTCTCCAAGCCGATGGCGATGCCGAACGACTGAATCGCGCTCAGCATGATCGTGATGTAGCGCGTCCACTCGGTAATTTTTTTGCGGCCGAGTTCGCCTTCTTTTTGCAGCTTGGCGAGCGGTTCGTACACCACGGTCAAAAGTTGCAGGATGATCGATGCCGTGATGTAGGGCATGATGCCCAGAGCAAAAATCGTCATGCGCCGCAGGTTGCCGCCGGAAAACAGATCAACGAAACCGAGCAGCGAGCCTGCATTCTGATTAAAGGCTTGCTCCAGCTTGAGAAAATTCACGCCAGGCGTGGGGAGGTGTCCGCCCAAGCGGTAAATCGCGAGCATGGCCATGGTGAACAGAACCCGCTTGCGCAAATCCGGGATGCGGAAGATATTGAGAAACTTTTCAAGCATTACTGCAAAACCTCAAATTTGCCGCCCGCTTTGTTGATTTTCTCTTGCGCCGACTTGGAGAACTTATGCGCGTGCACCGTGATCGCGGCGGTCAATTCACCGTCGCCGAGGATCTTGACCGGCAGCTTGGTCTTCACCACTCCCGCCTTGCGCAGCACCTCCGGAGTAATCGGCGACGCCAGTGCTTCCGCGCCCAGAGCCGTCAACCGCTCGAGGCTCACGATGTTGAATTCCTTGCGGAAAATATTGGTGAAGCCGCGCTTCGGCATGCGCCGGTGCAGGGGCATCTGGCCGCCCTCAAATCCGCGGATCATCCGCGAACCGCTCCGCGAACGCTGTCCTTTGTGCCCGCGCGTGGACGTCTTGCCCATGCCGGAACCCATGCCGCGCCCCACTCTTTTGCGCTTTTCGGTCGCCTTCTTCGGTGCGTGAATGTTGGATAAGTTCATAAATACTCTGAGCTCCGAACTATGAGCGTCGAGCAAAACGGGCTCTGATTGAAGCTCGCGGCTCGAAGCTCGCAGCTTAGCCTACAATCTCGACCAGATGCGGCACCTTCGCCACCATGCCGCGAATTGCCGCGGTGTCCGGACGTTCGATCACCTGGTTCAGCCGGGTGAACCCCAGCCCTTTCACCACCAGCTTCTGTTTCGTCGGCGCGCAGATAAACGAGCGCACCCACTTCAACTGAATCTTTCCGCCAGAATTCGTTTTCTTTGCCGTCATAATTAAACCTAGCTGCCGAGCTATCGATAATTGCGCCTGCTCCGAACCCCGTGACTGACCAATAATCCCTGAACACTGGCTCTATAATTCCTGCTCCGCTTTGCCACGCATTGAAGCTACGCTCTCTCGGCTCTTGAGGTGGCGCAGCGCATCGAAGGTCGCCTTGATCACATTGTGCGGATTCGTCGTGCCGATGGATTTGGTTAGCACATTCTGGATTCCGACCGAAGTCATCACCGCGCGAACTGCTCCGCCCGCAATTACGCCCGTTCCTTCGGGGGCGGGCTTGAGCAGAACCTTGCCGGATCCGTAGCGCCCAAGAATCAGGTGGGGAATGGAAGTCTGCGTCAGATTGACCTTGATCAAATTCTTCTTCGCCGACTCAATCGCCTTGCGGATCGCCTGCGGAACCTCCTTCGCCTTGCCGGCGCCGTGTCCCACCACCGCCGCCGAGGGATCGCCGACCACCACCAGCGCGGCGAACGAAAGATTCTTGCCGCCCTTCACCACTTTGGTGACGCGGTTGATGGCCACGACCTGGTCTTTTAATTGATACGCATTCGCGTCAAGCTTTTTTGTGACTGTTGGCATGTATCAACCTGATTTCGTAATTTTGTAATTTCGTAATTTGGAAAATTACAAAATTACCCATTACCACATTTCAAAATTTCAGTCCCGCTTCTCTTGCAGCATCGGCCAGCGCCTTCACCCGCCCGTGGTAAATATAGCCGCCGCGGTCGAAGACGACTTTGCTCACACCCTTGGCCTTGGCGCGTTCAGCAATCGCCTTACCCACCGATTTCGCCGCCGCCACATTGCCACCGGTGCGTTTGCCTGCACCCGCGGCAGCCTTCTCACCTTCGGCCGAACTGGCCGAGACGAGGGTCACACCATTCAAGTCGTCAATCACCTGCACGTAAATATGATTCAACGAGCGGTAAACGTTCAGACGCGGACGCTCCGCCGTCCCGCGCAACTTCTTGCGGATGCGCTCGTGGATGTGCCCACGCTTCTGGTTCTTGGTAATTTTCGTAAGCATAATCTCTAGCTCTTCAGGAGATCCCTCGCCAAAAGCGCTCGGGATGACGCCAGCGAAGCTTTGACGCCTCGCTAAACAGCGTCACTTCGCTCCCGTCTTTCCTACTTTCTTCTTCAATCTCTCGCCTGCATAACGCACGCCCTTGTTCTTGTAGGGATCGGGCGGACGCAGGGCACGCATCTCGGCCGCGACCTGTCCGACTTGCTGGCGATCGATTCCCGTCAGCGAAATCTTGGTCTGCTTGGGATCGATGGCTGCCGCAACTCCGCTGGGCAGCGGATATTCAATGGGATGGGAAAATCCCAAGTTGAACACCACCGTTCCCTTGCCCTTCATTTCGGCGCGGTAGCCGATGCCGACGATCTCGAGTTCGCGCGTCCAACCCTTGGTCACCCCCTCGACGGCATTGTTCACAAGCGCCCGCGCCAGGCCATGCAGCGCCGCCTGCGAATCGTTCTCCCGCAGGGCAACGAGGTGACCATCCTTTTGTTCAACCTTGATGCCGGCGGGGAGAGCCGTATCCAATTTGCCCTTCGGCCCCTGCACCAGCACCGTGTTGCCTTCGATTTTGACCGTCACCCCTTTAGGGATGCCGATCGGCTTTTTTCCGATTCGTGACATAAGCTATCAGCTCTCAGCCTTCAGCTCTCAGTCTCGCTCACCGTCGTTCTTGCTGATAGCTGACGGCTGACAGCTGAAAGCTGCTTTTCTACCAAATCTCGCACAAAACTTCGCCGCCCACGCCTTCTTTGCGCGCCTGGCGTCCGGTCATCACGCCACGCGGGGTGGTCAAAATGTTAATTCCCATTCCGCCGAGCACGCGGGGAATTTCGCTGCGCCGCACGTAAACCCGGCAGCCCGGGCGGGACACGCGCTCCGCTTTCGAAATGGCCGCTTCATTATGCGCGCCGTATTTCAAGTAAATGCGGATGACTTTGTGGCCTTCCTCTTCCGTCGCCTTGAAATTCGAAATGTACCCTTCTTCTTTCAGAATGCGGGCAATCTCGATCTTCAGGCGGGAGACGGGGACGTCCACTTTCTGGTGCCGCGCCTGCAGCGCGTTGCGCACCCTCGCCAGCATGTCTGCGACCGGATCGGTCAACCTCATCGTTTGCTTCTCCTCTCGCCGCTCGTTCGCTCCGCACTCGGAGAACCTGCAACGGCTTCCAACCCATCTACTCTTGCCATTCCAAACCGTCGCGAAGCGGCGGTGAGGAACCTGCTTCCTGCTTGTGCCAAAATCGTGGCACCTACCAGGACGACTTTGAAACTCCCGGAATCTCCCCCCGCAACGCCAGGCCGCGGAAACACAACCGGCAGATGCCGAACTTGCGCAAATATGCCCGCGGTCGGCCGCAGAGCTTGCAGCGGTTGTGCCGCCGGGTGGAAAACTTGGGCGTCTTCTTCTGCGCCCGGGCGACCTCAAACTTCTTTTCAATCTTTGCGTCTTTGACTCGCTTCGCGGTTGTCATGAAATCCTTATTCGTCTCTCCCCAGCTCAAAAAATCTCTTGAACTCTACTGCCGGAACGGCATGCCCAGGTGCTTCAGCAAGCTGCGTGCCTGATTGTCGTTGGCTGCCGTAGTCACAATAGTGACGTTCATGCCTTTCAACTTGTCGACTTTCTCGTAAGAAATCTCGGGGAAAATCAGCTGATCATGCAGCCCGAGTGTGTAGTTACCGCGCCCGTCGAACGACTTGGTCGAAACGCCCCGGAAATCGCGCACCCGCGGCAAAACGATATTCACCAGCCGGTCGAAGAATTCGTACATGCGGTCGCCGCGCAGCGTGACCATGGCGCCAATCGCCTGCCCCTCGCGCACTTTGAACGCCGCAATCGACTTGCGAGCCCTGGTCACCACCGGCTTCTGTCCCGTAATCTGGCCGAGTTCGTTGACGGCGGGATCGAGAATCTTCGAATTCTGCGTGGCCTCGCCGACGCCCATGTTGACCACGATCTTGTTCAGCCGCGGAACCGCCATTGCGTTACTGAGCTCCAGTTCCTTCAGCAGAGCCGGCGCAACCTCTTTTTCGAAGCGCACCCGCAGCCGCGGACGCTCCTTGGCGCTGTGCCGCGCCTGCTCGGGGGCTTTCTGCTCCTGCGCGGCTTCCTTCGGTGCTTTTTTGTCTTTTGCCATCGGTAAATCCTGATTGAGTCGGTGAGCGATTTTGCGATTGAGCGATTCTTCAATCGCGCAATGGCTCGATCACTCCATCACCAAATTATTTATCTAGAGTAGTTCCGCACTTCTTGCACACCCGCACTTTGCGATCGCCTCGTTCTTCATGCCCAATGCGTACCGGCCCGCAGCTTGGACAGACCAGTTGCACATTGGAAATATCAATGCGAGCCTCCTGTTCTGCAATTCCGCCCGCAATATTGCGCTGTGGATTGGGTCGCACGTGCTTTTTCACCATCATCACGTGCTCCACCAGAACCTTCGCCTCGTCGGGAAACACGCGCAGCACGCGGCCTTCCTTGCCCTTGTCGCGGCCCGTGATCACCTTCACCGTGTCATTGCGGCGAATGTCGACTCTCTTGTGTACTGTGCTAACAATTCTCATCTTGACACCTTAATTTGGCGATCGGGCGATTGAGTCATCAGGCGATTGAAAAACCATCCCTGCACGTGTCCCATCTCAATCGCAAAATCACTCAATTGCGAAATCACTCAATTTCTCAACGCCTCAAATCACTTCCGGCGCCAAACTCACGATCTTCAGGAATCTCTTTTCTCTCAGTTCGCGAGCCACCGGACCGAACACGCGGGTTCCCACCGGCTCGCCCGCTTCGTTGATCAACACGGCAGCATTCTGATCGAAGCGGATATAGGTCCCATCGCGCCGTCGATGTTCCTTCCTGGTGCGGACAATCACCGCCTTGACCACCTTGCCCTTCTGCACCTGCCCGTCGGGAGCGGCTTCCTTGACCGCGGCCGTGATTATGTCGCCCAGGCCGGCATTCAGTCCGGTCGCGCCGCCGAGCGGCAGAATCATCTGCAGCTTGCGCGCGCCGGAGTTGTCGGCGACCTCCAGCATGGTTCTCATCATCACAGCCATGGCTTCCATCTCCCGTTCATCTTGTCGTCCACGCGCCGTTTGCGCATCCTCATCCCGCGGCGCCTACTTGGCTTCGTCCAGCATGATTTCCGGTACCAGCGCCGTTTTGCGAATAATGTCCTTCAACTTCCAGCGCTTCAACTTCGATAGCGGACGCGTCTCCTCAATGCGGACGAAGTCGCCTACGTGCGCCTCATTCTTCTCGTCATGCGCATAAAACTTCTTGTTGCGCGCAATCACCCGCCCATAAAACGGATGCGCCTTCTTGCGCGTGACCTTGACCACAATGGTTTTCGCCATGCGATTGGCCACCACTTCGCCCACCACTTCTTTGCGCCGTCCCTGTACCTGCTCACCCTTCGGCGTAGCAGTCTTTCCGCTTGTGGTTCCCGGCATCAGCGTTTCTCCGTTGCAGCGGCGCGAGTGCGCTCGCCCAAAATCGTTTTCACGCGCGCAATGTCCTTGCGCAGTCCCCGAATCTTCTTCAGGCTCTCGGTCTGCCCCATGTTCAGCTGAAACTTCAGCTTGAACAACTGGTCGGCGAGATCGCGCTCCTGGTGGAGCAGCTCTTCTTCGGTTAAGTTTCGAATTTTGTCTACCTTCATAAAGTTTCCGGAAGTTTCCAGCTTGGAGCCGCGAACTTCAACCAAACCCCAACCCGTCGCGACGCTCAATGTGTTCCGCTCACTCCTTGCTCGCAGCGCGCAGCGCAGCTCTCAGTGCGCCGTCTCGCGTTTAACCAATGCCGTGCGCAACGGAAGCTTGTGCGACGCCAACCGCATCGCCTCGCTGGCATCCGCGCCGGTTACGCCTTCCATCTCGAACAAAATCTTCCCCGGACGCACCACCACAACCCAATGATCCGGCGCGCCCTTGCCCTTGCCCATGCGGGTTTCGGCCGGCTTCTTGGTGACCGGCTTGTCGGGAAACACGCGAATCCATATCTTCCCGCCGCGCTTGATAAAGCGCGTCATCGCCACGCGGCTCGCCTCGATCTGGCGGTCGGTAATCCAGCCCGGCTCGAGCACCTTCAACCCGTAGTCACCAAACGCCAGCGTCGAACCGCGCCACGCCTTTCCGGTCATTCGCCCGCGCTGCTGCTTGCGGTACTTTATTTTTTTTGGCATCAACATAAATCAGCTCTCGATTTTTCATCCTAAGCGAGACGCTTTTCCCTTTGTCTCGCGTAGGACCTAGGCGCGCCGCGCGAATCGTCCGCGCTTTTTGCGGACGAACAGATCGTGCGCTTAGCGCGCTTCCTCTAGAACGCTCCCACCGCCGTCTTGTCTTCGCGCTTCTTGGTCGGCAGAATCTCGCCTTTGTACACCCAAACCTTCACGCCGATTACGCCGTAGGTGGTGCGCGCCTCGGAAAATCCATATTCGATATCGGCGCGCAGCGTGTGCAACGGCAAGCGCCCCTGCAGATACCACTCCGAGCGTGCAATTTCATTTCCATTGAGACGGCCACTCACGCGAACCTTGATTCCCTTGCAGCCGAAGCGCAAGGCCGAATCCACCGACTTTCGCATCGCCCGGCGGAAACCCACGCGTTTTTCCAGCTGCAAAGCGATCGCTTCCGAAACCAGCTGAGCATCGAGTTCGGGCTTGTGCACTTCCTGAATGTCGACAAAAACATCTTTGCCCTTGGTGCGGCCCTGCAACTCGGCCTTGAGCTTGTCGATCTCGGCGCCCTTGCGCCCGATAATAATGCCCGGGCGCGCCGTCTTAATGATGATGCGCAGCTTGTTGCCCGGCCGCTCAATTTCGATCGAGCTCACGCCCGCCGACTTGAGCTTCTCCTTCAGCTCGGCCTTCAGCTTGACGTCTTCGAAGAGCTGCTTGTCATAGTCGCGTTCCGCAAACCAGCGCGACTTCCACGGCTTGGTATAGCCGAGGCGAAAACCGTAAGGATGGACTTTTTGTCCCATTGCCTCTCCTAAATCAATTCCAAAACTTTGTCATTCCGAACCGATCTGAAAGATCGGTGAGGAACCTGCTTTTAGAGATCCCTCGCAAGCTACACTCGGGATCACACTGCTCGGTCACTTGGCCGCTGCCGCCTTCTTTTTCCTGCTTGCTCCCGCCGCCTTCTTTGCTGCCGGAGCTCTGCGTTTCGGAGCAGCCGCGCCCGCCGCACCCGTCGCGTCACTCGAAGCGGAAGCCGCGCCATTGCCGCGGTCGGCCAGAACCAGTTCAATGTGCGCGATGCGCCGCTGATAGCGAAACGCGCGGCCCTGCGGCGCCGGACGAATGCGCTTCATGCGCGGTCCGTCGTTGGCGATGGCGCTCTTCACATAGAGCTGGTCGATGTCGACATCCAGATTTTTCTCCGCGCTCAGGAAATTCGCGTTGTCCAGCGCCGACTGCAATAGCTTGCCTACGTGCGCAGCTACACGCTTTTTCGTATACAGCAGCGTATTCCGCGCCTCTTCGACTCTGCGTCCCTTGATCAGATCCAGCACCAGGCGCGCCTTTTGCGGCGAGACTCGCAGGTAACGCATTTCGGCTCGAAATTCCATTCGCCTCTCCCCTTATGCCTTCGGCGCGGGCGCCGCAGCCGGCGCCGATGGCGCAATCGCTCCTGGCCCGCCCGGGATACCCGCTGGCTTCGCGGCGACTTCGGTCGCCGCTTTCATCGAGTGCCCCTTGAAGCTGCGCGTGAAGCTGAACTCGCCCAACTTGTGGCCCACCATGTTCTCGGTGAGATACACGGGAATGAACTTTTTGCCGTTATGCACCGCGATGGTGTGCCCCACCATTTCCGGAACAATGGTTGAGCGCCGCGACCAGGTGCGCAAGACTTTCTTCTCGTTGCGCGAATTCATGGCCTCGACCCGCGACATCAGGTATCCATCCACGTACGCGCCTTTTTTTGTTGAACGTGCCATAAAATCAGTTCTCAGCCTTTACCCGTCAGCATTCAGCCAGCGTCTTACTCAATACTCAATATTCAATCCTTCTCATTCCGAACACGCGCGAAGCGCGGTGAGCAATCTGCTTTTGCTTCCCGCGTCACTTACCACGTCGATCGTTCACGATGAATTTATCCGTTCGCTTATTGTTGCGCGTCTTGTACCCCCGCGTCGGCTGACCCCACGGCGTTACCGGGTGCCGGCCGCCAGAGGTCTTGCCTTCGCCACCGCCGTGCGGGTGATCCACCGGGTTCATCGAAACGCCACGATTATGCGGACGCTTCCCCAGCCAGCGAGACCGTCCCGCTTTGCCGATCGTGACATTCTCATGGTCAAGATTGCCCACCTGGCCAATCGTCGCCATGCAGTCTTGAGAAATCTTTCGCGTCTCGCCGGAAGGCAGCTTCACCAGCGCATAATCGGATTCTTTGGCCACCAACTGCGCCACACCGCCCGCCGAGCGCACCATCTGCGCGCCTTTGCCGGGCTTCAACTCCAGATTATGAATGGACGTGCCGGGCGGGATATTGCGCAGCGGCAGCGCGTTGCCCACCAGAATGTCCGCTTCCGGACCGCTTACCACTTTTTGCCCGACCTTCAAACCCTCAGGGACTAGGACGTAGCGCTTCTCGCCATCGGCATACGCGAGCAGGGCGATGCGCGCCGAGCGGTTGGGATCGTATTCAATCGTCGTAACCGTCGCGGGAATGCCGACTTTATCGCGCTTGAAGTCGATAATCCGCAGCTTGCGCTTGTGTCCGCCGCCAATGAAGCGCATAGTCGTGTCGCCCGAGTTGCGCCGGCCGCCGGTTCGCTGCTTCGGCTCAACCAGCGGCTTGTAGGGATGCCGCGTAGTAATGTCGTCATTGACGATCGTTGTGCGGTAGCGCAATGTCTGCGTTGTCGGTCGGTATGTTTTGATTGCCATAAATCAGCTCTTCGCTCGTAACCGCTTCGTTACAAATTCTGCGCGTACTCCGGCATCTTCTCGCCCGCGCGCAGCCGCACATAGGCTTTTTTCCAGTCAGCACGGTAGCCGGCAAACTTGCCGCGCCGCCGCTCTTTGCCCGGGTAGGTTGCCGTGCGCACGGACAGAACCTTCACTTTGAAAATTGCCTGCACTGCCTGCTTGACTTCCGTCTTTGTAGCCTTCGGAGCCACCTGGAAGACCAGCGTGTTCTGGTTCTCTTTGATCGCCAGGCCTTTTTCCGTGATCACCGGACGGCGAATGATCTGGTACGCGCTTTTCATCAAGCCACCTCCGCCGCTTTTTCATGCCGCGTCCGCCGCCGCGGAGCCGCTGAAGCTTTTTTCGCGCCTTCGTCTTTTTCCGGCCCCGGCTTGCGCTGCTTCTTCGGCAAAGAGTTCTGCAGGGTAAGCTGCAGTTTCTCAATAGCCGGATGCGAAAAAATCACGCGATCGTAGCGCAGCAGATGATAGGGATGAACATCATTGCCGGCGATCAGTTCGAGTCCCTCAATATTGCGGGAACTCAGCTCGAGATTGCGGTTGACTGCTTTCGGCGCATCCACCAGTAGCACAGTCGAATCGATGTTCAGCGCGTCGAGCGCCTTGCGGAACTCTTTGGTCTTCGCTTCTTTCAGCTCGAATCCGTTCACGACCGTGAGCTTGCCATCGGCAAACTTCGCAGCCAAAGCAGAACGCAACGCGCCCAGGAGTTTCTTGCGTGGAAACGCGTAATCATAGGAGCGCGGGATCGGCCCGTGCACCGTGCCGCCGTGCCGCCACAGTGGCGAGCGAATCGAACCGATGCGGGCCCGCCCGGTGCCCTTCTGCTTCCACAGCTTTTTGCCCGATCCGGAAACCTGCCAGCGCGCCTTGGTCGCATGCGTTCCGCGATGCTGCCCGGCGCGGTAATGCTTCACCGCCTCCCATAGCAGGTCTTCGTTGACCGCGCCGAAAATCTCGTCGGCCAGATCGAAAGTTCCGACCTTCTTGCCGCTCAAATCGTGTATGTCAATCGTCGCCATTGTCTTTGCATTTCTGATCACTGGCCGCTGGCCACTAATCACTGGTTTACGCCTTCTTCGCCGCTCGCTTCGCCGCCTTCAACGGATCCACGGTGGCCGCACCGGCAAATCCGCGGCGCTCTCGCGGCGGCTTCTTTGACTTGGTAATTACAATGTAGCCACCCTGCGGTCCGGGCACGCTGCCTTCGACAACCAGCAGGTTCTCGTCTTTATCCACGCCCAACACTCGCAAATTACGCACGGTCACGCGCTCATTGCCCATGTGTCCCGACATGCGCATACCCTTGAACACCCGCGAAGGAAACGCCGATGAGCCAATCGAGCCGGTGATCTGAAACATCGATCCGTGCGACTTGGGGCCGCCGCCGAAGTGATGCCGCTTCACCACACCCTGAAAGCCGCGCCCCTTGCTGGTTCCGACCACATCGACAAATTTCTCACCTTCAAAAATTTCGACCAGCACGCGGTCGCCAACTTTCACCGCGCCGTCACCCTCGCCATCGGTTTCGAGCGGCACCTCGCGCATGAACTTCACCGGCGGAAGATTGTTCTTGGCCAGATGGCCCTGCGCCGGCTTGGTCAGCTTCGATTGCTTCATCAGTTCGACTAGGCCGATCTGCGCCGCTTCGTAACCCTCTTTCACCGCCGACTTGTGCTGCGTGATCACGCAAGGACCAGCCTGCAAAACCGTCACCGGACGCACGTCGCCTTTCGAGTCGAACAGCTGCGTCATGCCGACCTTCTTGCCTAGGATGCCTGTAACCTTCGTTGCCATTTCCTTCTCCATCCAGCTTGGCCAATTGGCTATTGGCTGGGACTGTGCGGAGCTTTGCTCCGCCGGACAGCCGAGGGCGGCTGTCCCCACATGACTTATTTATGTTCCTTGCCGAATGCCTTGATCTCCACATCCACGCCTGCCGGCAGATCGAGCTTCATCAGCGCATCGACCGTCTGCTGCGTCGGTTCGAGAATATCGAGCAATCGCTTGTGCGTGCGGATCTCGAACTGCTCCCGCGATTTCTTGTCCACGTGCGGCGAACGCAGCACCGTGTATTTGTTTTTCATTGTGGGCAACGGAATTGGCCCGGCAATTTGCGCACCCGTGCGCCGCGCCGTGTCGACAATTTCGCCGGTCGACTGATCCAGAATGCGATAGTCGTAGGCTTTCAACCTGATTCGAATTCTTTCTTGTCCGGTCACTGTTATCTCGCTAACCCCTCCCGGCATCTCCGGGAAGAAATATCTGGCGGCAGGCCGCAAGCCGCGTTATCAACCTTCTGTCATTCCGAACCCGCGCAAAGCGCAGGTGAGGAACCTGCTGCTACTGCACAATCTCGGCAATGGTGCCCGCACCGACCGTGTGCCCGCCTTCGCGAATCGCGAAGCGCAAGCCCTTCTCCATCGCCACCGGCGTGATCAGCTCGATTACCAGGCTCACGTTGTCGCCCGGCATCACCATCTCCGTGCCAGAGGGCAACTCGGCTACTCCCGTCACGTCCGTCGTGCGCAGGTAAAACTGCGGACGGTAGCCCTTGAAGAATGGCGTATGCCTTCCGCCTTCTTCTTTGGTCAGAATGTAGACTTCCGCCTTGAACTTGGTGTGCGGAGTAATCGATCCCGGCTTCGCCAGTACCATGCCGCGCTCCACATCTTCTTTCGCGATGCCGCGCAACAGCAGGCCGGCGTTGTCGCCCGCCATGCCTTCGTCCAGCTGCTTCTTGA
>JASHTD010000509.1 GCA_030040725.1 Candidatus Sulfotelmatobacter sp.
CCACACTGCAGGGTGGAAGAAGAACGCGGCTTTAATGATCTGCTGCGCCAGATTTGTCCAACTGTCTCCCCGGCGTAAGTGCGCCATTTCGTGCAGCAAGACCTGGCTTAGTTCACTCGAAGAAAGTTCATCGAGAGCCCATTGCGGCACCACCACTACCGGATCGATCAGCCCGATTGCCGCGGGAACCTGCACCCGGTCCGACGTAAACAGCGACACATGAGCGCGGCCCCGACCGCAATTCAACGTTTCTCGCACTGACTCTTCAAGTCCACCGAGGTCGACAGGAACGAAAGTCTCGCGCAGCGCCCGCAGCCGCCACAATCCGATTCCGACTCGAATCAGGAGCAAACCGGCGATGGCAGCCCACAGGGCAAAAACGTAAAGCGCCCATGAACCGGGAAGTACGATTGCCGCATGAGCCAACCCAGAGGATGCACTTCCGCGCCGGGCCTGCCAAATCACACCACTCAAGAATGGTGATACGGCCAGCGCGATCAGCGCCGCAAACCACACCGCAAAACGGAGGCTCGAACTCTGCCTCCGCGAGAAGTGCGATACCACCCCCCCGAAGAGCGCGATGAGAGTGCCGGCGAACAGGCAATCCACGACTCGCAAAGCGGAACTTTCGGCCATCGCTTGCATGCCGAGGCTCGCCACTCTTAGGCTTGCCACTCCGAGCGCCGCTGTCATCGTTCGCTCGCTTTCTCTTCCAGCAACTCGCGCAAGCGGTCGAGTTCCTGTGCGTCGATGCTTTCGTCTTCTAGAATGTTCAGCACCAGCAGTTCGTGGGAGTCGCCAAAGAAGCGGCTAACCAGCCTTCGCACTTCCGATCGAGTAGCCTCTTCCCGCGCAATTTGCGGCGTGTAAACATGCGCTCGCCGGTCTTTCACATGCTTCAAATAGCCTTTCTTTTCCAGGATTCGAATAATGGTGAGAACCGAGTTGTACGCTAGCGGAGGCTTCGCCGACAGCGATTCCAGCACTTCGTGAACCGTCGCCGATCCCTTCTGCCAAAGCACATTCATGATGCGCAGTTCGGCTTCCGTCAGCGTGGCGGATCTGTTTCGGGCCAACTCTTCTCCTCCCTGCGCATCGGTTGTGCGCGCCAAGAAACTGGCTACTGAGTTAAGACGTTCCAGTCGGGAAAATGTCAACTAATAAATTAGTTGCAATACCAGAACTCTGAGTTGCCCCATGTGACCGCCTTCGAAGCAGAGCTGGCAAACTATTGCCTACAAAGGCTTTGAAGCAACATCTAGCACGGAAACGGTTGTCGCCCACCGTTTATTAATTAACAATTACGTAAATAACTGTATTGCGACGCATCTTGGTCCGTCGTTTACTGTTGGTGACGCCAGATTTTCGTCTTCGCCCATGAGTCCGTTGCTCCTGCGGGAGTTCTCTTTTCAGCAAGGATGGTGCAAGCTCCGGGTTGGCTTCACCCCCCAAAAAAGCGTTTGAGCCGAGGCCGACGCCAAAACCAAGACGAATCGCGAGCAATCCCGATGCGACACAATGATCCCACGTGGTACTCCTTATTTCGCGAAGCAATCCTCGAAGCTAAGCGCGAAAAGGTCATTCCGCAGATCGACCGCGCCCGTAATGCTATCTGGATTCGCATGTCAGAACTGCAGTCGGCTCCTCCCAACAATCAGCGGGAACCGTCGGATCTGAGTGATGCTTTGCGGTATCTGGCAATTCTCTCCCACCATGTAGGCCAGGAAACCGGCAAGATCCTCTGGGAATAAAAATCTGCCTGAGTTTCTTGGGCAATCGCCTGGCTTTTGCTGTCCGGCCGAAATCCAGTACGATCTTGACCGATGACTGGCGAGCACGGCCTGACCACTCAAGCGGAGGCGCACGCCTCTATCACACACCATAAGCAATGGCCGATTGCCTTCCTGCTTGCATTTGGAGTGCTGGTCAATTTTTTCGATCGCATCAATCTTTCGGTTTCGCGCGAAGCGCTGAATGTTTCTTTCGGAATCTCGCTCGTGGGATTCGGTTATCTTTCGAGTGCCTACAGTTGGACCTACGCCCTGATGCAAATGCCTTCGGGCGTTCTGCTCGACCGCTTCGGCATTCAGCGCGTTGAACGAATCAGCATTCTGCTCTGGAGCGTCGCTTGTTTCGGCGCCGCGCTAGCCCCCGGAATCGGCTGGTTTGTGGCCGCTCGACTGCTTCTCGGAGTCAGTGAAGCGCCGACCTTTCCGGCGAATGCGAAAGCCATCGGCTCGTGGTTCGCAAGCAGGGAGCGAAGTTTAGCGATGGCCATTACCGATTCGGCCGCAAAATTCTCCACCGCGATTGGCGTGCCTATTCTCGGGCTGCTGCTGCTGCATTTTGGCTGGCGCTGGAGCTTCGCCGCGACCGGCTTTGCCAGCGTCCTCTATTTCCTATTGTTCTATGACGTTTATCGCGATCCACCGGCGGCTATGGAGTCTGCGCCGGAAGATTCTGCATCTGTCGGTACGAGCGACTCACCGATTGGCGAGAGTGCCCGTAAAGTCCCGCTCGCGTACTTGTTGCGTCAGCCCAAGGTTTATGGCCTCGCGCTGGGATGGGGCGCGTACAACTACACATTCTTTCTGCTGCTGAATTGGCTGCCGAGCTATCTTTCGTTGTCCCTTCATGCGGACCTGCTTCACTCGGTTCTCTACACGAGTGTGCCGTGGCTCCTGGCAGGTCTGAGCGATGTTCTGATTGGAGGAGTGCTCGTCGACGCTCTGATCCAACGCGGTTGGAACGCGAACCGCGTGCGCCAGAGTGTGATGGTGGGCGGAATGGCGATGGGATTAGCCATTCTCGGCACAGCCCGGGCGACAAACGCATGGTCTGCCCTGATCTGCATCAGTATTGCTTTGGCTGGGCTGGCAGCAATGGCGCCGGTAGCGTGGACCGTGCCCTCGTTGATTTCTCCCGGCAATGCCGTTGGCGGGATCAGCGGAATCGCGAATTTCTCCGGTCAACTTGCCGCTATCTCCGCGCCGATCATCACCGGCTACATCGTCTCGGCGACCCATTCCTTCAAGCCGGCATTTGCCGTATCAACCGCCGTTCTTTTGCTCGGCATTGCAGGCTACACCGTTCTACTGGGTCGAATTGAAAGGATCCCCGAACCGGAAGCCAAGAACTAGCCGCGCTCCATCAGGCCGCCTCCGGCTCGCCGCCGGCTTTCTCGACGTGACCGCCGAACTGGTAGCGCATGGCGGAAAGCAATTTGCCGGCATACTCTTCGTTGCCTCGAGAAGCAAAACGGGTGAATAGCGCCGCACTAATGACGGGCGCCGGAATCCCTTCGTCCACCGCCGCCTGCACCGTCCACCGTCCTTCTCCGGAATCTGACACACGCCCCGCGAAATTCGAAAGATCGGGATTACTACACAACGCCGCCGCAGTCAGATCGAGCAACCACGACCCGATTACACTGCCGCGGCGCCAGACCTCCGCGACCTCGGGCACGTTGATGTCGTATTGATACAGTTCTGGATGGCGCAGCGGCGTGGTCTCGGCATCGAGCTCGCGCTTTATCTTGCCCTCGTTGGCATGCTTGATGATGTTCAATCCCTCGGCAAAGGCTGCCATCATGCCGTATTCGATGCCGTTGTGCACCATTTTGACGAAGTGCCCGGCGCCGTTGGGGCCGCAGCGCAGGTAGCCATTTTCCGAGGTTGAAGGCTCGCCGGTTCGCCCGGGCGTCCTACCTGCAGAAGCGACGCCCGGAGCCAGCGACTTGAAGATGGGATCGAGATGGGTCACGATTGACTCTTCTCCGCCGATCATCAGGCAGTAACCGCGCTCCAGCCCCCAGACGCCGCCGCTGGTACCGCAATCAACGTAGTGAATTCCCTTGCTTTTCAATTCGCCGGCGCGGCGAATATCGTCATGGTAGTAGGAGTTACCCCCGTCGATCACAATGTCACCAGCTTCAAGTACGGGAGTGAGCGAAGCCAAGACTGAGTCGACAGCCGCCGCTGGAACCATCATCCAGACCGCTCGAGGCTTGCTCAGTTTCTTGGCGAAATCTGCCAGGCTGGTGGACGGCCTGGCGCCTTTCCCCGCCAGCTCCTGCATGCTTTGCTGATGAGTGTCATATACCACGCATTCATGACCCGCTCTCAAAAGCCGCTGCACCATGTAGGAACCCATCCGCCCCAGACCTATCATTCCGAGTTGCATGCCTGATCCTCCTTAAGACGCCACCCACTAATAGATTTATTGTGCAGCGGTTCACTAGAATCGAGCAACCGTGGCGGAGATCTTACCCAGAAACCGGGGAAAACATGTACCGATAGAGCAGGGCCTGTTTGCGCACGCCCGGCGGAAGGCTTGAGTTCGCTCACGTGGCGAGTTCGGCCGCGTCTCTAGAGAAGGCGTAGGAGTCAATGCCTGTTCATAGGAAACTTACCAATGCGATTCCCTTTGATCCGATGGTCGCCAATCGTCCTCTTCATTTTCATTGCGGGCGTGTTGCTGTCTACGGCTGCGTCCGGACAAGATGACAGCCACGTTTTTGGCAATCCGGATGTCTGGCACTGGCCGCCGAGCAGAACCTATCACGTCGAGACTTACAAACTGGTGTTGCACTTCGACCAGGCGAAAGGTGAGGTATTCGGCGATGAAACGATCACTCTGCGTCCGCTCGCAGCAGAATTCCGAAAATTCTATCTGGATAGTTCAGAGCTCACAATTGAATCCGTGACTCTGGACCAGCCACACAGTAGGCGGGTTAAGTTGGAGTATTCGTCGCAGGATCCTCATTTGTGGATCACGCTCAATCGCGATTACTCTCCGAGAACCGCTCTTAAGGTGCGCATTGTGTTCCACGGATTTCCGCGCACCGGCTTGTTTTTCGTAAATCCGACGCCCAGTTATCCCAGCTGGCCGCGGGAGGTATATTCGCAGGGCGAACCTGAACTGAACCATTACTGGTTTCCCTGCTGGGATTATCCGAATGACATGGCGACCAGCGAAACCGTGACCACGGTTCCTGAAGGACAAACCGTGGTTTCGAATGGAAAGCTGGTAAGCGTCACTCGCTCTGGTGGTCAGGTTACCTACGACTGGTTAGAGAGCGTTCCCCACAGTTCTTACTTAATTTCGATCGCAATCGGTCCTTGGCACAAGGTTTCGGACAAATACGAAAACAAACCGGTCGATTACTACGTTCCGACCACGGTTGACGAAGCCACCGTGCGGCGATCGTTCCACTTGACGCCTGACATGATTGCATTCTTTTCCCGCGCAACCGGCGTCGACTATCCCTATGAGCAATATGCTCAAACCACCGTGCAGAATTACATGTTTGGAGGACAAGAGGACGTCAGCGCAACCACACTTACCGATGCAACGCTGCACGATGAGCGCGCCGATCCGGATTATCCGAGCACAAATCTGGTATCCCACGAGTTAGGCCAGCACTGGTTCGGAGATTTTGTACAGGGGCGCGATTGGGCCAACATCTGGCTGAACGAAGGATTTGCTACCTACCTCGAGACGCTGTACACGCAGCACCACGAGGGATACGATGCCTACCGCTATGCGATTTATCAAGATCAACTCGCGGAACAAAGCGAAGACCGTGACGCTTACCGCCGGCCCCTCGTCGATCGCCACTATAACGATCCTCTCGATATGTTCGACGCGACCACGCATGAAAAAGGCGCAGATGTGCTGGATATGTTGCGCTACCTGATCGATGGCGCAGAAGCGGCATCGCATCCCGCATCGCAAAAAGAGCCATTTTTTCAGGCCCTGCATCACTATTTGCTTGCGCATCACGGGCACATCGCGGGGACGGACGATCTCATCGCTGCGATTCGCACGACCATCGGAGATGAACTCGATTGGTTTTTCCGCGAATGGGTGTTTATGTCCGGACATCCGGGTTATCGGATTGAAGCAAGCTATGATGCCGCAAAGAAAGTCGAGAAAGTCGTCATCACGCAGACGCAGAAGACAAATGCCGGAACACCGATCTTTAATATGCCTCTGGAATTTGCCTTCTACGGGGCGAACAGCGAGCGCAAAAAAGTCCAGTTGCACGATAATTTGCAACAGCAAACCTTTGAGGTTCCGCTTGAGTTCGAGCCGCAATGGGTGGATTTCGATCCTGACAATTTCATCGACAAGACTGTGGAGTTCGACAAACCTGTCGATGCGTTGATCGCCGAGGCGGAAAAAGACCCGTCGATGATGAGCCGCCTGTGGGCAGTGCAGCAGCTCGGCACGCCTGCGCGCGAAGGTGCGGCAATATCGCTGAGTCGAGATGTGCGCGTAAACGCGCTTACTCGAGTGCTCACCTCCGACAAGTTCTACGCGGTCCGCGCAGCCGCTGCAACCAGTCTGGGCACAATAGGAACCGAAGAAGCGAGAGCAGCCTTGCTCATGGCACTGCAGCAGCCCGATAGCCGCGTGCGAACGGCCGCGGTGGAAGCGCTGGGAAATTTGTCGAAAGATCAAGCCGTGTACAACGCATTGGTCAAAGCGCTGCGTAGCGATTCGAGTTACGCCGTCGAGGCCGCCGCTGCGAGAGCTCTGGGCAAATCGGGAGTGGCGGACGCATTCGATATTTTGCAGGCAGTGGCGCAGGCGAATCCTGAAATCCATGTCTGGCAAGCTACGCTGAGCGGATTGGCGGCGACAAGAGATCCCAGAGCCGCCGCCATTCTGCTTGCGCAAGCGCAACCCGGAATGCCAGAGCGCGTCCGCGTAAGCGCACTGGCCGGGCTTGCAAGCCTGAGAGAAACCGTCGCGCAGAATCACCAGCCAGAACTGGTCGATGTCGTCCGGCCTGGGCTGCACGATCCTTACTATCCTGTACAGGAGATCAGTGAAGAACTGGTGGGAGTTTACGAGCTATCGCAATTTGATGCGGATATTGAAAGTGAAGCGAAGGCCGCACCGATGGAATTGCAGCGCGATGCGGCAAGAAAGGTTCTGCAGCAATTGCATCATCGGAATTGAGCATGGCAATGTTCAATTTTTGGGGTGGTTTCGCCATAGACTCCGTGCGTCGCCGAAAGACTCGTTCTTCCGCGCTCTTGGGACTGAGTTTCGGAAAAAGACTTGTGATCGAACGCCCTTGAATCTAGCACGGAAAGCGGACAAAACTGATTGAAAGATGGTGAGCGCGGTAGGAATCGAACCTACAACCTACTGTCAGAACGCCAGTCACGCCAAATCAACGGTTTCAGCGACTTCCGGGCGTTCAAAATTGGCAGTTTTGGGCACTTTTTGGCACGGTTGCTACCAAGTTGCTACCAAGTTTGCTTTTCATTCGCCTAAACCTCGCCTGAACCTTCATCGGATAAGCCTCGCGAAATTGTCGAATTGCTGGGCACGATCTTGCCCCGGCTCCGGCCTTTCGGCTTTGATTTCATTTTCAACCTCCTAACCACAGGCGCATCTTTGAACTCCGGCAGTGGCACTCGTTCGACAGTTTGACCAACTGCCCTCTTCGCCCAGTAGCCTCGTCCGGGGTGCGGTATTTTCAATTTCCGACACACCTTGCCCAATCTCACGTCTGAGATTCCATACTTGCGCGAGAGCTTGACGAGCGGTTGATCCGAGACTTCGTTGTATAGCTCAACTCGATTCC
>JASHTD010000510.1 GCA_030040725.1 Candidatus Sulfotelmatobacter sp.
CCCGGATCCTCAATTCGGGCGGTGGGACCGACCCCCGACAAGCCAAAGGTCATTTCCTACGTGTCTGCGAACGAATTTGCGCTCACGATCGCGACATTGTCGTGTCGGCAACCAATCTTAACAGTTACTTGTAAATGATTGAATATGTGGTGGCCAGGGACGGAGTTGAACCGCCGACGCCAGCCTTTTCAGGGCTGCGCTCTACCACCTGAGCTACCTGGCCACTTTGCAGTCCCGCCTGCGACATGTGGGATGCTGGGAATCGCCGCTCTGCCGATTGTTGCGGGAGTTCAATCGAATATGAAACCGCTCACTTGAACTTGCGCGGCGAGGTTCGCAGTTGATTATAACAACGCACACGACTTCGCTCAATCTGGGCACCGATCAGTCGTATCCCGAGAACATTATCGGTTGATCCTATTCTTGTGCAGGCGGGCGTACGAACTATTGTTCGCCTGCCGCGGAGTTATGCTGTCCCAGCCACGATGCGAGGTGCGGCTCTTGTTGCGATTTCAGATCGACACAGTCATTGATGTGTTCAATCGACTGCCGATACGTGCGCTCCGCGGCTGTGATCTTGTGCGCGTCGTAGAAACTGGCCACGTCATCGCGCATGCCGTTTGAGCAGAACGATTCGGTGGCCGCCACGATTTCCGCGCCGGCAAATGGGCCTCCTGCCTCTTGCACATCACTCCAACGCGATTGAATAAAGTCCCACGCCAGTTTTTCCCCCGCCGGATTGCCCATCACCGCCGAAATCACTTCCAGTGCATCCTGCGAGCGAACCTCGGGCGAGACAGCAAAGTTCAAAGTGCGCTCTAGCAGTTGCGGATCGCTGAACCGCGGCAAGGCAAACAGATACATGTAGTACTGTTCGGGCGATTTCGCAGTTTTCAGCGCGGCTATCAATTTGTCGTAAAAAGCCTGATCGCCATTGAAGGCGGCCACACGAAATGCACTGAAGGCAACTTCGTGGCTTACCGACGCTGGATCTTGCAAAGCCCGGTCGGCAATGTTCCTCGCTTCCTGCAACGCCTTGGGATCGCGCCCATCGTAGCCCAGCGACATCAGTACGCTGGAGCGCAAAGCTCTCGTCTCATCACTCTCTCCACGCTTCGGCTCCCAGCCAACCGAGTCCATGATCGGAGTCAGATACGATCGAACCCAGGCACGGTAAGAGTCGCGGTCATTTTCCGTCACCAGGTACCGCCCGATATAGTCGAGGCGGCCGAGAAGATATTCCATCACCGCGCGATTGCGGTTGTTATTCAAACCCTCGGCAACCGCCAGAAAATCGCCGACCGGCTCGCGGCCGACCAGTACCGAAGCCCAAACGTTGCTTTGCAATTCAATCTGTTCGGCGGGCGAAAGCTTGCTTTCGGCGTCCGCGGCCAAAGATCGAATCGCCTCAGGCTGGTAGCCGACGCGATAGTATCCGTTGGCTTCTGCGTTGCCCAAAATCCAGGCAGCGCATCCGGCGAGCGCGGTCGTTCCCTGCCGCTTACCAAGCAGTTCGCATTTCTGAGTGCCATCCGACGATTTCATGCATAAGGGAATCTGCCAGAACTCGTTGTTGGGCGCCTCGAAATCCTTGCGGTCGGAGTAGTAGCGGCGCTGATCCATGCTCACTACCGTCGAACCGCCGGAGCACTGGGTCTTTACATCCACAACAGGAACTCCGGGCTGATCTACGAATGTAGACATGATGTGGTCGACCGGCTTCTTCGAAGTTGTGGTTTGCGCATTCCAGAAATCCTTCGCAGTCGCGTTGGCGTATTGATGCGCGTGGAGGTAAGCGTTCACTCCGGCGCGAAAAGTCTGCTCGCCCACATAGGCCTCGATCATGCGCAGCACCGCCGCCGCTTTGCCGTAAGCGATGCTATCGAACAGCTCCTCAATCTGCGCCGGAGTTTCCGCCGGCTGCTCGATGGGACGCGTGCTCGCCAGCGAATCCGTGGTCATGGTGCGGTCGGCATCGGTCACATCGTCCAGCTTGAATTGCCATTCCGGCTTCCATTGTTCGATCGGCTTGCTCGACATCCACGTGGCAAAACCCTCGTTGAGCCAAATATCGTTCCACCATGCCATGGTCACCAGATCGCCAAACCACTGGTGCGCCATTTCATGTGCGATCACGGAAGCAATCTCTTTCTTCAACCTGATCGAGCCATGCTGATCATCGATTTCAAGCAGCACTTCACGGAAGGTGATGCAGCCCGTATTCTCCATCGCGCCAGCGGAAAAATCCGGAATGCCAACCAAGTCGAGTTTCCCGTAGGGATACTTGATGCTGAAATAGTTGTCGTAATAACTGAGAACGTGTTCGGCCGTCTCCAAGGCGAACTGTCCCATTTCCTTTTTACCCGGAGTCGTATACACACGGATGGGAATGCCGTCGGCCTGGCCCTCGAGGTATTCAAACTGACCCACGACTAGAGCCGCGAGATAGGAAGACATCTTCGGCGTGGTCTCAAACTTCACGGTATGCGAGTCGCCCGGACCGGGCGTATCCGAGCTGACTTTCGAGTTGGAGATCGCTACGTCGCCTTTAGGGGCGACCGCGGTGATGTCGAAGGTCGCCTTATATCCGGGTTCGTCGAAACCAGGAAACGCGCGCCGGGCATCGGTCGCTTCGAATTGCGAGGCGGCATATTTGCGGCCCTGATCGTCCTTGCCGAGATAAAAGCCGCGCATTTCGTTATTCAGAATGCCGGTATACGTAATGTGAATCGTAGCCGCGGCGCCCGCGGCCAGCGGCTTTTCCACGGCCAACACTACCATCTCGTTTTCTTTTTGCGGAGAGACCGTCGCCTTTTGCGTGACTCCGCCGCTGGCGATCGTGACTTCGCGGAAGTCGATATCGACGGCGTTCAGCGTGATCTGCGAGGTCGGCTTCAGAACCCGGACTGAAATCGTGTCATCGCCTTGGAACGTCGCTTTCTCGAGGTTGGGCGTAAAGATCAGTTTGTAGTTCTCGGGAACGGCTTCATGAGGAAGGCGTTGCCCAGCCGCCAGCGAAATTGTGGCGAACAAGAATGTGAATAATATGGCGAGTCGCTTCATGGATTTTCCCCGAATGCTACGTTAGGTGCAGTTTTCAACCGGCAAATGGACAAGCAATCTGATGAAAGAAGTGCAGAAATCGTTCACCCTTCCTTACGGATATTCCCCGAGGAAAGTTCATTGTCCACTGGAAAGAACCCCGTTCATGACTGTCAGTTCGCAGCGGTTCGATCCGAACCAATAAGGGATCTCCCGGTAATCTTCCACGTCAAACACAGCCAAGTCGGCGTCTTTCCCCGTCTCGATCGAGCCCTTGCGATCAGCAATACGCAGCGCCCAGGCGCCGTTGATGGTCGCCGCGGCAATCGCTTCCGCTGGAGACATCCTCATGTGCGTGCACGCCAGAGACATCGCCATGGGCATGCTCAGAGTCGGCGAGGTGCCGGGGTTGTAGTCCGTCGCCAACGCCACCGGCACTCCGGCATCAATCAACTTTCTCGCCTTCGGATACTCCTTGAGGCCGAGAAAATAGTTTGCTCCCGGAACCAGTGTGGCAATCGTATCGTGCTTCGCGAGCTGCGCAATATCGTCGTCATTGACGTGGTCCATATGATCAAACGATGCCGGATGAAAACGCAGAAAAGGCGCCAACCTCGTTTCGCTCAACTGGCCCATGTGCGCCCGCACGCTCAGACCGCAGCGCTCCGCAGCCTCAAAAATCTGTTCCGTCTCTTCCGCCGTAAACGCACCCTGGTCGCAAAAGACATCCACGAATTGGGCAAGCTTCCGCCTCGCGGCCTGCGGGACCATCTCCTTACAGACGGTCTCAACATACTTTTGTGAGCGGCCCTGAAATTCTTTTGGGACCACGTGGGCGCCAAGCAGCGTCGGAACGACAGTTCCAGGCCAGGACGCGGTGGCTTGTTTGATCGCTTCCAGCGATTTCAATTCAGCTTCGACGGTCAGCCCGTAGCCCGACTTGGCCTCAACCGTGGTTGTGCCATGAGCTGCCATTTCGCGCAAAGCGGATAGAACCTTATCGGCAAGTTCGCTCTTCCCTGCCGCTCGAACGCCCTCCAGGCTCGAACGAATTCCGCCGCCGGCAGCGGCAATGTCTGCATAAGAAGCTCCTTCGATGCGCTTTTCAAAATCGATCAGGCGCGGGCTTACGAAAACGGGATGAGTGTGCGAATCGACAAAGCCTGGTATAACAACTTTCCCAGTGCAATCGATTTCGACAATCCTTTTGCGATTTTTTTTCAGCCAGGGATCGCGAAGCGCATCCTTCGTCTTGCCTAACGAAACAATTTTTCCAGCGAGGCAAAGCACAGCGCCTTCCTCGATGATGCCGAGTTCACGAAGTTCACCGGCGCGGCACGGACCAATTGTTTTCGAAGGAATATCAAGGGTGAGAAGCTGGCCGATGTTGGCCAGCAGTAAGCTTTTCTGCGCTCGGACTTTAGAAGGGTTCGCTGGAAACACCGAATGTAGTTTAGCAGGCGG
>JASHTD010000511.1 GCA_030040725.1 Candidatus Sulfotelmatobacter sp.
CGCACCACGGGGAGTAGCTTACTTTTGAGAAAGGGACGCCAGCATGACGGCGAGATTACATTTTCGTAATGTTGCTCTTTCTCGCTTACGGCCGGCGCACGGCCTGGATTAGCAGGCTGCCAGAGGCGGCGTGGTCATTTCAGATCGTGACAAACTGGGAGGGAGCGGTCATTTCTCCGAATCGCGGATCAACACCACATCAGCTTCGCGGTGGCCGCGGATGATAGCGAGCTGTTTGCCGTCGTAGGAAAAATCGAAATCGCGGATGAATTCCGACTTGAAATTGGTGAGCTGCTTTCCGGCGGAACCGTCCAGATTCTGCAGCCAGAGATTGTCGGTATCGCCATTGCGGATTGGGTAGACAATGCCTTTGCCGTCAGCGCTGAAAGCGATCGACCCGATGGTGTAGCTGTAGGCAAATTCCACGCGCGGCCGCTCGAACTCCAGGAAACGTGTGGGCTGGCTGGAATCCAAAGAAATCACCGCCACTTTTTCTCTTGACTCGTTGACCAGTGAAGTCACGAACGCCGCCAATTTTCCGTCCGGGGAGATCGTGGTTCGGCTGAACACGGGAAGATCCGAGAGCTTTTGCGACGCACCACCTTCGCTCGAGACCTTTTGTAGGAGATTATCGGCATCTTCGTAGAGCACTGTTTTGCCGTCGGGTGTGCAGGCGGCAAAAGAATCGAGCTTGCCGTTGGTGAGTGCTTTTGCGTTGCTTCCGTCGGCGTTCGCAAAGAAAACAGCCAGCGTGTTCCGTTTGAGGTCGATGCCGGAAAAAACCACGTGGCCGTCGCCACACACGCGCGCGAAATTAGTTGCCGGGATCTGCGGCGCGAAAGGAGTTTGTGAGGACGATTCCGGATTGACGAGCATCAGCCCACCGGCGGCGGCAGAGGCTAAGAGCTTTCCGTCGCGCGTCCAGGAAACCATGTCGTTAAGCGACCCGGTACCAAATGGCCGCTCCTGGGAACTGTCCGCACCAACTGCGAGCACGGACTGAATCAGGTGTGCCTGCCGCAAAATGGCGGCGGCGGTTCGGCCATCAGCCGACAGGCTGAGATCGACATAGGAATTCGTATCGCGCGTGACCGGAGTGAGTTTTCCATCCGGATAGGAGACGAAAAATATCTGCCACTGCGCGGCGTAAGGGAGTTGACCTAAAACCAGCAGCCCTTTGCCATCCGGCATCCACAAAGGCCGAACGAAGAAGAGTTTGTCTGCCGTCATGAATAATTTGCTCTTGCCGGTGGCCACATCAACAGCCTCGAGGCCGGAAAGAGCATTGCCGGGCTGGGAGACATCGTAGACAATCGTCTTCCCATCCGGAGACCATGCGGGATCATTGCCTTGCTCGCTCATGGTTCCGTCGGTCAACCGCTTTTCTTCCCCGGATTCCAGGGATCGAATGGTGATCACGTATTGGCCGGTTTTAGGGTAATTCGCGGTCTCGTAGACGATCTTCTTGCCGTCCGGGGAAAACGAGACGTTGCTGTCGATGTTGGTGACCAGTTTTTCCGGAGTTCCGCCGAGGACGGGAGCACGGTAAAGATAATGCAGCGAATTGCTGCCGACTTCGTCGCGGACGAAATACAGATAATTGCCGTCGGGGGAGAAACTCAGGCCCAGATAGTCGACTTGGGCGGGCGGCACAACCTGGGTGTTGCTGTTCGTCGGTACGTTGCGCAACCACAGGCTTTCCTGAGCGCCGTCAGCTACCACGCTCAGAATGTATTTGCCGTCGGGAGAAATGGCAACCTTCATGGCTTTCCCGGTCTCGGTGACCTTGCTGACGGAGAAATTCTGGAACGGCGCCGGACGAGTACGGGAAAGCAGAGCGTACACTCCATAACCGGCGGCCGCGACCAGCAGAATCACAAACGTAGTGATGACGCCCAGCGAAAATTTGTGCTGTTTAGCAACCGCGACCACAGAGGAACTGCTGGCAGCCTGTGCAGCGCTGGGAGCGTGGACGCCGGAACCGGCGTCAGAGCTAACGACGGGCATCTGTCGGCTGGAATCGGTGTCGCGCTTCAGGCGCATCAACTCCGCACGCATCTCCTTCGCGCTCTGATAGCGCAGATCGCGGTCTTTCTCGAGCGCTCGGTTGATTATGTCTTCAAGTTTCAGCGGCACATCCGGATTGAGGCGCGTCGCGGGCACAGGAGCCTTCTCAAGAATTGCGTTGAAGATGAGAGCCGAGGTTTCTCCGCGAAAGGGCAGCACGCCGGTGGCCATCTCATAGAGCACGGCGCCGAAAGAAAACAGATCGCTGCGGCCGTCGAGTTCCTTGCCCTTGGTCTGTTCCGGCGACATGTAGGCGACGGTGCCTAGCGTGGAGCCGGGACTGGTAAGGTTAGGATCCTCGAGCGAACCGGTCATCGTGTTGGCAGATGCGATCTGACTGGAAGAAGAATTGGGCGGAGTGACTTTGGCAAGACCGAAGTCGAGAATCTTGGCGTGTCCGCGTTCGGTAACGAAAATGTTGGCGGGTTTGATGTCGCGGTGGACGATGCCTTTGGCATGGGCGGCATCGAGGGCATCGGCAATTTCGATGGCAAGCGAGAGAATGGTTTCGGTTTCGAGCGGACGTCCGGCAATCTTGTGCTTGAGCGTCATGCCCTCCAGAAACTCCATGGCAATGAACGCCTGTCCGTCCTGCTCACCGATGTCGTGAATGGTGGAGATATTGGGGTGGTTCAGGGCCGACGCCGCCTGAGCTTCGCGCTGGAAGCGCGCGAGCGCTTGCGGGTCTCGGGCGACATCATCAGGCAGAAATTTGAGAGCGACGAATCGGTGCAGGCGCGTGTCTTGCGCCTTGTAAACCACGCCCATGCCGCCCCCGCCAAGTTTCCCGACGATTTGATAGTGGGAAATCGTTCGCTCGATCATAGAAACAGCATTCGGGACGATTCATCTTAGGGGCGAGAACAGCCATAGTCAATGAAGAGCTGGGCACGCTCTTAATCTTAAATGGCAGTGTTTAAGATATTACCCTGGGCGCGGATCGGCTGCGCCACAGTTTCGAAATCGGCGCTTCGACTGGTGCGGGCATCAAGCCAATCGAAATCGTCAATCCCCACTCAGTTCCGACCATCATCGACAAGCTCACGCAGGGGCCCGAGGCAGGGCTCGTATCGTCTCCAGCGCTCGACGGAGGTGCGATAGATCGGCTGCCGGGTCTGCCACTTGCTGGGAGTCTTGACCGCCCGCGGATTGGATTCGGGGTGCAGACACGCGTCGTGCCATGCCAGGCCGCAGGCCGCAATCATGGACCGGATGACTGGTTCCGGCGCGCGGGTCAGCTCTTCGTAATCAACCTCAATGAAGCGATCCGCCGGCAGCACTCTCCGCCAGTGCTCGATGAGTCGCTGGTAGTCGCGGAAATAGGCGACCAGTTCTGCTCCTCCCGTCGGAAATGCCAGGCTCGGATGGAAATGAGTTTGATGGATCGACAGCGCCGTATCGATGGCAGCGCGGCGGCAGTGGATGATAGTTGCGTGCGGGAATGCCACGTGGATCAATCCGGCCCACAGAAAGTTGAACGGCATCTTGTCGGTCACTCGCGCCGCCTTCGGCGCGATCGCGCGAAGAACTCTGAGATAGTCTGCCGCTGCCTTGGCCACGAATTCCCTGGTGACCAACGGCCCCTCGTTCCCGTCCGCAGCGGTGCGGTGCCATTTTGCCCCCCACTCGTTCCAGAAATTCAGCTCGCCGCCAGCTCCGACCTTAGGATGCATCGAGACAATCTGCTCGACGAGAGTGGTGCCGGAGCGCGGCATGCCGATGATCAGCACCGGCGTCGCATCGGAGTTGCCGAGTTCCGGCCCCCGCGCCATCAATTCCGGCGTGTATCGGGCAATCATGCGATCAATTTCTATCGAGAACGCGGCCGAATCGAATGACCCGGAGCTCCCGCGCACGCTGTCTGCGGCATCGAAATGCTGCATGGCCAAACTGTAGTCGCCGAGATCCTCCGCCGCTTTTCCAATCGCGAGGTGAACGCGCTGGCGTTGCCCCGCTTCCAGTCCTGGCGTGTCTAGAGCGGCTTGTATTTGTGGGAGGAGACCTTCGTCATCGCTCGTGACCGGGCGGCACCGGACCAGTTCGTAGTAGGTTCCTGCCAGCACCGGCGCGATCGCGATCGCCCGTTCGAAGCATGCACGGGCCTCATCGAAACGGCCGAACTCAGAGAGCAGATTGCCGAGTATTTCGTAGGCCATGGCGTTTCTCGGATCGCGTACCAGCGTCTCTCGCAATACCTGTTCGGCCTCCTGATTGCGATTCTCGATCAGCAGCGCCCGCACTTTGCCCAGGCGGCCAAAGTGGGTTCTACCTCCGGTCGCAGCCGCTCGCCGGAAACAACCGACCGCTTCGTCGAGATGGCCCAGTATGTAGACCAAGGCTCCGGCTCGGAACCACGCCTCGGTCAAAGAGGGGAGCAGCTTTGTGGCGCGGTCGTATGCAGCGATGGCCCCACGCGTGTTTCCCAGCTTCTCCAAGGCAATTCCCAGACGGAAGTGTGCATCGGCATAGCCTGGGTTGCTGGCGACGGCCCGCTGCAATGCCTCGATAGCGTCTGGTACGCGGCCGACCTCGAGGCAAGCGAGGCCGAGATCGTGCTGGATGAGGTGATTGAATGGATCTAGCAGCGCCGCATCGCGCAACGGCGCGATTGCATCGGCTGGTCGTCCGGCCTTGAGGAAATTGGTGGCCAACGCAAGCAGAGGCGCGACCCGCTGTGGGGCGGCTGGATTTGGAGACTGGGACATGGCGCGAATCTAACGTTGGGAAACTGTGGCGTGGCCACCATCGCCAACGCAATCGTCACCCTATCACGATCCGCCAATCAGGAGAAATCTTGCGATAGATCATTCCGCACGCGAATCGATTACCGTTCCCTGCGTAGCTCGACGTAATCGAGTGGAGCGCGTTGCTCTCCATCGGGAAAACCTTCAATGCGCAACTCGTCGCCTGGGCGCAGCATCACGCCATGAATTACCCGCCGCGTTGAAGAATCGCCGTTGGGCTGCGTCGCCGGTAATAACGCATCGGCGAGCCATTCGTCCACCAATCGGGAGCCGACTAGGGCGCGGAATTTCGAGATTCCGTTATTCTCGTCAAAATATTGAACATCGATTTCGTACCGGCCCGCCGGGCCCGCAAAACGAAATTGCGCCGTGCAAGGATCCGCTGCCGGAGGACATTCGATGGCTTTGCCACCCGACGCGTCTTCCCACGGTGTGACATTCACCGCAATATAGCCTTTCAACTCCATGGATTCGGCTTCGATGCGACGCGGATGATTGCCTACGCGTCCTTTTGCGTCAGCAATGCCCGAGAGACGATGAAACCAGTCATCGATGGCATCGCGCCATACGATTGCGTGTCCAGCCTGATAACTGAGCTGCGCCAGGACGTTACCATAGCGCGCGTCGTCGACCCGCCCGCGCAGAGCGCTCCATTGCGAAACAAATTCCGCAGCCTTCTCGGCACCGTCATAATGCAGATCGTAGATGGTCTGAATTACACTTTTTCCCGAATGCAATCGGTAGGTATATGGCACATGATGAAAAAACAAAATTAAATCATCGGGCATGTCCCCCAGCGATTCATAAATCTCCTGCACGGGGGTTGAGTACTGTCCAATAAACCCAGTGCCGGTCGCGACGGTCCGGTCCATGCCGACGCCCTCATGATCAGCGCGAATCCACTGCCCCCATCCGTTGCGTTCCTGAGATTCGGGTGCCGGGCCGTAGTGGCTTCCTAGAATGTCTGTTAAGCTCTGCAAACCCAGCGGCCCGGTGTAGCTTTCATAAGTTTTCCATGACGCCAATTGAATTTCGGAAACGGCCGCAACTACAAGCGGATCGTTGCCGAACGTGAGCCGCGTCCATTCTTCTACGATCGCCCTGGAAGTGAGATTAGGATTCCACGCCAGCCGGGCAAAACCGTATAAATTCGCCAACACAAGATGATTTCCTAACCAGTTTTCATCGAGACCAACATTGGCAACTCCGATGTA
>JASHTD010000512.1 GCA_030040725.1 Candidatus Sulfotelmatobacter sp.
CACCAAGGCCGCCCGTCGGCCCACACGACGCTCTAACAGGTTCTGCACCCAACCGCGAAAAAAGAGCTCCTCCGGTACGGCGGTAAATAGAAATATCAGCACCCAGCGCAAGGCCACCGCGCCCAGGCTAGGCAGGTTCTTATGCGGATGAATAAATCCCAGAGCGATACCGAGGGCAATTACTATCGGCGCGAAAAGCAAAAGCTCGCGCAGGCCGGTTTTCCAATCGCTCCAGCGCAGATCGAAGTCGAAGCCGACACCGGTCAACTGCCGTATCGCAAGGAATCCGTACAATCCTGCATTCACCAGAAATAATTCGTTGAGCGCGCGCAGGCCTGGTGGCCAGGCACTTTCAAACCAGCGAAGATCGACCGCAAGGCCAAGCACAAGCAGGATGAAAGCGTCGCGCCAGTCGCCTCGCTGCTCGGGATCGACAACCGCGGCGCGCATCAACAACCATGCAATCGCGATCGGCAGCAGGAGATAAAGCGTGCACCAGGTCCACTGGAACAGGTGCGCGGGAATAGCAACCAACAAGTACGGGACGACAAGTACGGCCGGAAGGACGATTCTCAAGGCCACGGGCAATCGCTGGATGGCGTTGGCAACTTGCCTCGAAGCGAAGCCAAACGAAGCTGCCACGGCAAGCTCAACTCCGAAGGCGACCATCGCAAGCGGGGTTACGTTCTGCATGACTTCATCTTAGATGGCTGCACCTCGACGCGCCTTGTCTGGAGGACAACTCCCGATTAGAATCCTCCGCGTCGATATTTCTTTACCGGGGTTTATCCGGGCTCTTCGTCCGGCTTCTTCACTTTGCAGGAGGCAACCATGGCCACCGCTCCGCTCTCGCCCGTGCCAGCTTCTGTTCCGCCGTCACAGCTTGCGCTTTCCCAGAGCGCGCGCATCATCGACACTTTTATCGCACCCTCGAAAACGTTCACCGACCTGCGCCGCAGCGCCGCCTGGTGGGCGCCGTTTCTGCTGATGATCGTGGTTTCCACGTTGTTTGTTTACACGGCTGGCCAGAAGATCGGCTTCCGCAAAATCATGGAAAACCAGATGCAGGCTCAGCCCAAGGCGCAGGCTCGCCTGGAGAACCTGCCAGCCGACCAGCGGGAGCAGCGACTGGAAGGTGGGGCGAAGGTGACGGCGATCATCTCCTACACCTTTCCGGCGATCACGCTCTTTTTCTGGCTCATTATCGCTTTGGCTCTGTTCGGTACGTTCAAGTTGGCTGCCGGGGCAGATGTTTCATTCAAAGTGTCTCTGGCCATCGTAATCTACGCTGGGCTGCCCCTTCTGCTCAAGACGGTCCTTGCCTTGCTTTCAGTGGCCGCTGGCATGAACCCGGATTCCTTCAGTTTTCAGAATCCGGTGGTGACGAATCCCGGCTACTTCATGAACCCCGCCGACAACGTGTTTTTATACAGCGTTGCGACGGGAATTGACATCTTTATGATCTGGACGCTCGTGCTCACCGCGATCGGCTTCACCTGCGTCAGCAAGGTGAAGCGCGGGACGTCGTATGCGATTGTGTTTGGATGGTGGGCGGTGTTCACCGTAATCGGCGCAGCATTAGGCGCCGCATTCTCATAGCTGGATGAGCGCGGGAGTATTATTCAGATTCAAAGTTGAACGTGTTACAACTCGATTGGCACAGGAGATTTCATATGAAGCGCGTTCTTGCTGCATTTTCTTTGGCCACGATGTGTTGTGGCCTTCTGCTCTCGCAACCCGCAGCGACTCCGTTGCCGCCCGCAGCGGCTGCGCGGCAGAATGCGGAACCGGTGAAGAATCCGGTATCGACCGCCTTGCGCTCAATGTTATCCCGCACACGCACCAATACACTGGGGGCCATTGAGGCGATGCCTGCCGATAAGTTCGACTACAAGCCGACGCCGGAGCAGATGACATTTGGGCATCTCGTAACGCACATGATCGGCTTCAACAACTCGTTTTGCGCCAAAGCTGCCGACGTGCCCACCCCCAAAGTTGAGGAAGCGAAAGAAACTGACTCGAAGGAAAAGTTGCTGGCCGCAGCTACGGCTTCGTTTGACTTTTGCAAGGATGCTCTGGGAAAGATGGATGACTCCAAGATCGGGGACAACATCGAAATTTTCGGAGGCCATCAGGGGCCGCGCGCCATGGCGGCGCTGATTCTTTCCAGTGGCTGGGCCGATCACTACTCGACCGCTGCAATTTATCTGCGGCTGAATGGAATTTTGCCGCCCAGCGCGCAAAAGAAACATTAATGCTGCGCCCACGATCACAACGAATTACTTGATCTGCACCAGTTCGCGGGCAGGAGCGGCGGAAGCGGCAGCCGATGGCGCGGGATGCTGTGGTGCTCGCCAGCCATCGAAGATCGACACCTGATGGACGCAGGAAACTGTGCAGTGCGGCGCGCAGCCTTTTTCGGTGAGATATTCGCGGCGCAGATCGTCTCGCGTGTAGCTCGCAAGAGGAACTCCAGGATATCCCCGCTGCTGCGAACAGTAATGCACTAAGCCATCTTCACAGATATACAAATAGCGCGCTCCGGCGCGGCACCGCCAATCGTTCGGCAGGCCTTGCGCAATGTTGTCCTGAAAAGCGTTGATGCGGGTAAAGCT
>JASHTD010000513.1 GCA_030040725.1 Candidatus Sulfotelmatobacter sp.
CGGGCACAACTCTGCCTCTGGATCGCGCGCTCATGGCCAACGAACTAGAGTTCGATGCTCCCACCGCAAACAGCATCGATGCCACCAGCGACCGGGATTTTGTCATCGAGTTTGTGAATGCGCTCTCTTTGTTGGGACTGCATCTGAGCCGGTGGGCGGAGGAGATGATTGTCTTTTCATCCCAAGAATTTTCCTTCGTGCGATTGCCTGAGTCCTATTCCACCGGCAGCAGCGCCATGCCGCAGAAGAAAAATCCCGATCTGCTGGAGCTGGTGCGAGGTAAAAGCGGGCGCATCACCGGGAGCTCGACGGCTTTGATGATTACGATGAAAGGCTTGCCTCTGGCATACAACAAAGATTTGCAGGAGACCCAGCAGCCATTATTCGACGCAGCCGATGCGGCCATGGGAATGTTGCCGCTAGTTGCCGGATTCATGAAACAAGTTGAGTTCGATCTCGACCGCATGGACGAGGCGGCACAGTCCGGATTTATGAATGCGTGGGCGGCGGCGACGTATCTGGTAAAGAAGGGAATTCCGTCGCGCCTGGCGCATGAACTCATTGGCAAGGCGGTGAAGTTGTGTATCGATAGGAATTGCAAACTGAAGGACGTGACACTCGATGAGCTAAATGGTCTGAGTGCCGCTTTCGATGAGACGTTCTACGAACACCTGAAGCCGGCATCTGTGCTGGCGATTCACGATGTGGTCGGCGGGACCGCTCCGGCGAGAGTGAAGCAGGCCCTGGCCGCTGCAAGAAAAAAAATCGAAGCGCTGCGCATGGAGGTGAACGATCATGCGCACGCGTAAAGCTACCCTGCCCGACGCGCATCACATTCATGAACTGATCAGCGCCTATTCGGTCGACGGAACTTTGCTGCCGCGCACGCTGCCGGAGATTTGCGAAAATGTTCGAGACTTTGTGGTTCTGGAACACGAGGGGCGCATCATCGGTTGTGGCGCGTTGCACCTGTATGGCACGCATCTGGCCGAAATTCGTTCGATCACGGTTGGGCCGCAGGCACAGGGACAAGGCGGCGGCACGCAGCTCATGAGAGCCTTATTGGCCGAGGCGAAGCGGCATCGGGTGGATTGCATTTGCCTGTTCACCCGTGCTCCTGAATTTTTTGCGCGCCAGGGATTCTCAATGGCACGGCGTGAGGATTTACCCGACAAGATTTACAAGGACTGCCACGTTTGCCCGCGATATCACAAGTGCGACGAAGTGGCGATGGTGCGCGGCAAGCTGCCTACTTTCGCGATCCTGCCCGAGCCCGCGAACTGGCTGGTTAAGTTGCAGGCGATGGCGTAGGGTACTCGAGCCGCACGAACGTTCGCTTCTTATTCTGAGATCCCCATCATAAAAGAAGAACGAGAAACGGCATTGTAGTTTCAATTCTCGCTTTAGGCCGTCATGGGACACTCCGCGATGCTATGATCGGCGGAGCCAGAATTCCTCTTACAGGCGGATATCGCGTTCATGGCAATCGCTTCTCCTGGTAGCTCCACGCCCCCTTCTGTTTCAGAATCGTCTATTTCCTACACCGTCCCGCTAGCGGTAGTGACCACGCTGTTTTTCATGTGGGGATTTCTCACTTGCCTCAACGACATCCTGGTTCCCCATCTCAAATCCATTTTCGATCTCAATTACACCGAGATCATGCTCATTCAGTTCGCTTTCTTCGGAGCGTATTTCGTGTTCTCGATTCCTTCGGCGAAGATTATCGACTGGATGGGCTATCAGCGATCGATGGTGGTGGGTCTCCTGACCATGGGAGTCGGCGCATTCTTGTTTGTGCCGGCGGCGAGCGCGCCGTCGTACCCGTTGTTTCTGGTGGCACTGATCGTACTTGCGGCGGGCATTACATGCCTGCAGGTGGCGGCGAACCCATACGTCACAGTATTGGGAAAACCCGAGACAGCTTCGAGCCGGTTGAATCTAACCCAGGCATTCAATTCGCTGGGAACGTTTCTGGCCCCGTTTTTCGGAGGGTTACTGATATTAAGCGCTACGCCGAAAACCATCGAGCAAATCCGTGCGCTGGCTCCGGATACCTTGCACGCGTATCGCTTGCACGAGGCAGCGACCGTGAAACTGCCGTACGTCGGCTTGGGGATCGCGCTGGTGTTGCTCGCGGTTGCAATCGGAAGTTTCAAGCTGCCCAAGATTCCTCAGGCACAACATAAGGTCGGGGAAAAAGTGAATGACTCGATCTGGAGGCATCCGAACCTGGTTTTTGGCGCAATCGGCATTTTTGTTTACGTAGGAGCGGAAGTGGCCATCGGAAGTTTTCTAGTAAATTATTTCAGCCGGCCAGAGATTGGAGGGTTTACTGAAAGGGCGGCGGCCAACCTGGTTGCGTTCTACTGGGGCGGCGCCATGGTTGGCCGTTTCATCGGCTCGGGGATTTTACAGAAGATAAAGACTGAGCGCGTTCTCGGAATCTGCGCCGTCTGCGCGGCTGCGCTGGTTACCACGTCTATGCTCAGCTTCGGGCACGTTGCCATGTGGAGCATCATTCTGGTGGGGTTCTTTAACTCAATCATGTTCCCCAGCATTTTTACTTTGGGCGTGGCCGAGCTCGGGCCGCTGACCGGTGATGGATCGGGAATCTTGATTATGGCGATTGTGGGCGGGGCGATCATTCCCGTGGCGCAGGGCGCAATTGCGGACCGCATCGGAATTCATCACGCGTTCTTTTTGCCGGTGATCTGTTACCTGTACATTCTCTTCTTTGCGCTGAGCGGGTCGAAGCCGAACAGCGAGAGAAAGTTGCGGGCCTGACGCAATCTCAGGACGACTCTGTGATCACTCTCGCTTCGCGCGCGCCTTCGAAGTGGGCTTCGATTTCTTCCAGCGTCTTTCCCTTGGTTTCCGGCAGGAAAAATGCCGCGGTGATGAAGTAGATCACCGTACAACCGGCAAATCCGAAAAACATGGTCGAGTAGCCATATCTGCCGACAGTGGGCAGAAAAATTGCAGCAATTCCTGTAGAGACAGCCTGGTTCAGCAGCAGAGCAATGCTCATCCCGTTGGAGCGGATTCGCGTGGGCATCAATTCGGATAGCGCCAGCCAGACGCATACTCCCGGGCCAACCGCATAGAAGGCCATAAAGATGAAAAGCGTGACGGCGACCAGCATTCCGTTCTGTGTGCCAGGCACCGGAGTGATGAGGGCGTTATCGATTTTCAGCGGAGATTCACGTGCCGCCTTGAGATCGCCGAACGGGCTGGAAAAGAAGGCAACCACTTTATTGGCTGGAAGGCAAGCGTCGCGTGTGATTTCGATCGGCTTTGCGGCTACATCGTCGGAGCGAACAGCTTGACTCGCGCCGCGAAAATCTCCGCAGGAATAAATGATGACGAGCGAGGTTGGCCGATTACTGACGGCGATGAACTTTCCAGGGCCGGCGTCGCCTGTAGAAGCCAGAAGTGTGTTGGCCGTGCTCTGGTCGTAAAGCAATGAAAGGCGCTGTTCTGCGCCGACCATGGATTGGACTGCGGAGCGGGCATCGACACGAAGTTTTTCGGTGCTACGGAAGAGAAGTCCAGTGCAGAGCAGCGAAGCGATAATCCCCGCCGTCCCGAACGAGAGCAGGAACTTGCGGCCTTTGCGATCGACCAGGACGACGGCGCCGATAGTCGTCAGAAAATTGATGATGGTAAAGAGCACGTATCCCCAATGGGCTTGGATATCGGAAAGGCCGCTCTGAATGAGAATGTTCGCGTTGTATCCGATGATCGAGTTGATGCCGGTCGCCTGATTGCACGCAAGGATCACGCAGGCGAGCACAAACGGGATCACGTACTTGCGCCGCAGCAGAGACTCCTTGATTTTGGTTCTCGCGGAAGACTGCGCTTTTTCGGCAGACGCCGCCTGCTCCATCTCTCCGAGTTCGAGATCTGCCTGAACCTTCGAACGGGAACGAAGAAGCGCCGCGAATGCGGCATCGCGCCTTCCTCGGCGGAAAAGCCAGCGCGGAGATTCGGCCACCATTACGCTGCCGATCACAAACAACGCTCCAGGCGGAAGCGAGACCCAGAAGATGCTGCGCCATGCGGTGTCTTTAAATGCGAAGAGCCTGGCTGCATCTCCTAGTTTGGCCACTTGCTCGACCCGTATGCTGAAATACATACCCACGACCGCCGCGGCCACAATGCCAAGCGTGAGCAGCCATTGAAAGATGCCGGTGCCCTTGCCGCGCGAAGAAGCGGACAGGCACTCGGCAAGGTAGAGCGGCACCACCACCCCAATCAGTCCGGCGCTGATGCCTTGCAGAAGCCGGCCGAGCACCAGGGGTTCGTAGCCGTGAGCCAGTGCGATCACCGGAATGCTGATGACAAACAGCACACCGCTGAGGGTCATGAGAAGCCGCCGGCCCATCCAGTCGGCAAGAGCGCC
>JASHTD010000514.1 GCA_030040725.1 Candidatus Sulfotelmatobacter sp.
TAAAGCTAATCCTGAAGGATATGGAATCGCAGTTCCTCGCTGCGTCTTGCGCAATTCAATCGCAACTTTCTTTCCCTCTGCGAGCGGCTGCGGCGCAATGGCGATGAATCGCTCGGGCGCCACCTTGCCGTCGGCGAAGCGATACACGGCAATACCGTTTCCCGTATCTCCCCGTTTTTGCCCCGTCGGATCGGTCACGGACCCAACTGACGCGTACAGGTGTTTGCCGTCGGAGCCAAACACCAACCCGAGAAAATAAGTCTGGTGTACATCCTCGTTGAAGCGATTGTCGGGATAATCCGAGAGTTGATTGTTTTTCAAGTCGAGCACTGAAATCGACTGCGTCGCCAAATCTTTCTGCGTACCATAGCCATCGTTCAACAGCGCCGCATAATGTCCGTCGGGACTGATTGCAATCGTGGCGGGAAAGCCGTTGGTGCTGCCGATGTTGCCGGGAGACGGAACGGTCAGCATCTTGCTTGTCGGCAGAGAGATCGACGCTGCCTGCGATCTGTCCTGGGCAATGCCAGCTGCAGCCAGAAGCAACACGGTCACACTGAGCACCCCGGAAAATCGGGTCACATTGCCTCCCATCTTGAGGAAAAGAAAACAGCGGACAAGCAATCAGCCTAATGTATGATTCAACGCTCGTCAAAAGACCATCCGAGAGCAGCAGATGTTAAGGCAAGGGACTATGGTCCATGTCAGGCTTCGGTCCATCACGGTGATTTGTGATTTTCGACACGGCGAAAACTACAACTCAAGCGCGACACTACAATCATCCAGACCGCACACCCTCCGCTGTTTGGCGGGAGAAGCTTATGCTAACCGCTATAGGTATGTTTGCTCGATGGACGGCGCGCGCCATTACAGTGGTGATCGCCGGGGTTTTTGTAGTCTTTCTTGCCGGTGAACCCGCAGGCTCTCTGCGGGCAATAAACTTTCGCGAGTGGGTTGGAATGTTCTTGCTGCTCGCAGTGATTGCTGCGATGTTGGCCGCTTGGAGGTGGGAACTCCTGGGCGCTTTAGTTTCTCTCGGGGCCCTGGCATCCTTCGCACTCGTCATACACATGCGTGGATACGACGTATTGATCGGCCTGGCCATTCCGGGCGCTCTCTTCCTAATTGATTGGGAGATGCGACGTCTGAAATGGAAGCACGTTCACCACTGAACAAAAGCCAAAACGACGCGTGCCGAAATGGTTAGAGTCCCGAGGCGCGCACCGGTCCGGGATGCCCGGGCGCGTGTTCATGCTCCTCCGCGTTCACATTGTGCCGCACATCGGAACCCTGAACCCAGAAGATCACGTCCTCCGCAATGTTCGTAGCGTGATCGGCGACTCGCTCCAGGTTGCGCGCCACCAGCAAGGCATCCAGGGCCTGTCGCACCGCCTCCGGGCGCTGGTTCATGGTTTTCACCAGCTGGATGAAGGCGTCATCTTTCATGCGGTCGATAACGTTGTCCATCTCCAGAACCGCCTGTGCGAGTTCAACCTTCGCTTCAATAAAAGACTCTAAAGCCCTGCGAACCATGGCACTAACCGCAGATCCCATGCGCGCGATATCGACCGGAAGCTCTACCACCGGAAGCTCGATCATGTCCATCACCCGCTCGGCGATGTTGACCGCCTGATCGCCCACCCGCTCGAGATCGGAATTGATCTTGGTGACAGCGAGAATAAAGCGCAAATCCACGGCCATCGGCTGCTGCATGGCGAGCAAATCGAATGCTGCCTCATCGATTTCGCGCTCCGAATCGTTGATCAGGCTTTCGCCCTCAAGCACCATCTGGCAGCGATTCAAATCGCGGTCCACATACGCCTGCCGGGCGCGGTCCACCGCCTGTTCCGCCAGCCCGCCCATGCGCAGCAGCTTCTGCCGCAGATCGTCCAACCCTTGTTGAAAGCGAGTTCGCATCCTTAAACCTTTCCCCTCAAAATCGCGCTTCCCGTAATCCGCTTATCCGAACCTTCCAGTAATGTAGTCTTCCGTCTTCTTGTCGGAAGGTTTGGTGAAGATCTTCTCCGTCCTGTCGAATTCAATCATCTCGCCCAGCAGAAAGAACCCGGTAAACTCCGCCACTCGCGCTGCCTGTTGCATGTTATGAGTGACGATAACGATGGTATAGCGCTCTTTCAGCTGAAAAATCAATTCTTCGATTTTGCCAGTCGAAATGGGATCCAGCGCCGAGCACGGCTCATCCATCAGCAGCACTTCCGGTTCTACGGCGAGGGCGCGCGCAATACACAGCCGTTGCTGCTGCCCGCCAGACAGACTGGCGCCCGATTTCTTGTGAATGTGATCCTTCACTTCGTCCCACAGCGCGGCGGAATCCAGAGAGCGGTGCACGATCTCGTCCAGTTTTGCGCGATTGCCAAAGCCATTCAGCTTCAACCCCGACGCCACATTGTCATAAATCGACATGGTGGGAAACGGATTCGCTTTCTGAAAGACCATCCCCACCCGCCGCCGTAACTGCGTCGGCGACGTGCCGTTATATGCGTCGATGTCGCCAATGCGTACGCTTCCGGTCACTCGCGCGTCAGGAATGGTTTCGTGCATGCGATTCAGGCAGCGGATAAAAGTCGACTTGCCGCAGCCGGAAGGACCGATCAGCGCGGTGGCGTGGTTCGCGGCAACGGACAGGCGAATATCGTGCAGGGCCTGGGTCTTGCCGTACCACGCATTCAAATTTTCAACTTCGATCCCGACTCCCATAGACTATGCCGCTCCGAAGGTACCACGCCGGACCGCAATGCGCACGGCAGAGACCGCGCTGACAATCAGGACAATCAGCACCAGCGCTCCCGCCCATGCCTGCCGGTGCCATTCGTCATAAGGAGAAATCGCGTAATTGAAAATCTGCAGCGGCAGCGCGGCCGTGGGTTGGCCTACTCGCAGATTCCAGAATTGATTTCCGAATGCGGTAAACAGCAATGGCGCGGTCTCGCCCGCAACCCGCGCAAACGCCAGCATCACGCCGGTAATCACTCCCGAAGTCGCCGTTCGCAACGTGATCGAAAGCGTGGTACGCCAGCGCGGAATGCCCAGCCCATACGCAGCCTCGCGCAAAGCTCGCGGCACCAGCAGGAGCATCTCCTCTGTTGTCCGCGTGATGGTTGGAATCATCATGATGGCCAGCGCTACGCCGCCAGCCAGCGCCGAAAAATGACGCTCGGAAAGGACCACGATCGCATAAGCGACGATTCCCACGACGATCGAAGGCACGCCGTTGAGCACATCCGCCGTAAATCGAATTACGTCCCCGAACCGGTTGCGGCCAAACTCGGCCAGATAAATCCCTGCACCGATTCCCAAAGGAACTCCAATCAGGCTGGCGATGCCAAGAATCAATCCCGAACCGACGATGGCGTTCGCCATTCCTCCACCTGTTTCACCCACCGGCTTCGGCGTTTGCGTGAGGAAAGCCCAATTAATCGAGCCGATCCCGCGATAAACCAGGTAAGCGAAGATTGCGAACAATGGTGCCAGCACCACAACCACAGTCAGAACGCAGACAGCGGTCATCAGGTGATCCACGATGCGCCGCCGCAAAGCAATCGGGGGAACGTGATGCATAGCGGGCATAGGGGTATTCTCAGGCATGCGTGCCCACCGCCTGGCCGCGGGTAACGCTCCAGACCAGCAATCTGGCTAAGGCGTTCACGATGATCGTGACTATGAACAGCGCCAGGCCAATTTCAATCAGCGCGGAAAGATACACATCGCCCGTGGCTTCAGTGAATTCGTTGGCCAGCACGCTCGCCATGGTATAGCCGGGTGCAAACAGAGACTTCGCGATCTCCGGCCGGTTTCCAATCACCATGGTGACGGCCATCGTCTCGCCCAGAGCGCGCCCCAGCCCGAGAATGATTCCGCCGACAATTCCCGCCCTCGCATTGCGCAGCACACCCACGCGAATCATCTCCCAGCGAGTTGCGCCCAAAGCCAGAGCCGCTTCGCGCTGGTGTCGCGGCACCACCATCAAAACCTCGCGCGTGATCGAAGAAATGATCGGGATGATCATGATGGCGAGAATGATTCCCGCAGCCAGCATGCTGATGCCGTACGGCGGCCCCTCGAACAATCCCGTCCAGCCCAGAGTCTTTGCCAGCAACGGCTCAACGTAATTGCTCAGGATTGGCACCAGAACGAAGATCGCCCACAATCCATACACCACACTGGGAATCGCCGCCAGCAGCTCCACAAAAAACGAGAGTGGCCCGCGCAAAGAAATCGGGCACATCTCGGTAGTGAAAACCGCTACTCCAATCGAAAGCGGTACGGCAATCAGTAGCGCAAGGAAAGACGAAACCAAGGTTCCGTAAATAAAGGGCAGGGCGCCGAATTTTTCGTTGACCGGGTCCCACTCGCTCGCGACGAAGAACTTCAATCCAAAGGCATGCCACGACGGCCCGGAGCGCAGCACGAGTTCGTACACGATTAATACCAGTGTCGCCAGCACCGCCGCGCCACACAACAGCATCGCCACTTTGAAAATCTTATCGGAGGTTTCCCCGCCTCCGCCCCGCAGCAAGGATGCAGCCGGCACAGCAACCGGCCCGGCCCCGCTAACGGTCGTAGATTCAGCAGGTTGCGAGAATGGCATATCAGGTCGCTGTAAAGCAGGGTCGCCCATCGCCCCTACCCTATCAGAATCCTGTTAACAGGATGTTAAAATGACTGCGCTTTCAGGATTGCTTTTCTCTCATTCGGTACGGTATCTTCTTTTCCCCATTAGGTTTTATGTCGATCGATCGCAA
>JASHTD010000515.1 GCA_030040725.1 Candidatus Sulfotelmatobacter sp.
GATCGGGGTCACGGCTCCGTTTTTGGTTTTGGTCTCGATGGAAGTACTAATCTCTTTGGTAGCCATTCCGCTCCGGGGACGAACGTCTGAACTTTTGAACTCAATCGGGCGGGCCGCATTGCCGCAAAACTTCATCTTGCGGCTCAGCCCGAAAATACCCATTCTGCCGCCAGAGAAACTGACTTCAAGTTATTGAAATTTATTATACTTAGGCTCGATTGGCGACTTTCAAATTATACCACGAAAAAGAGGGTTTTTGACGCCCAGCCGGGCCAGAACCGCGACGGTAAACTCCCTATTTGCAGTGGGTTCCCAAGTAGGTACAGGGAGGGGAGCGATGCACAGTAAAATCACAACGACTGCTATCTTTTGCCACCATTTTCTGGTACGCCGGGTATGTTGAGGACATCTAAAAAATTCTACTGATAGAATAGGCGGAACAGGAGCAATCCGACCCAGAATGGCTGTTCCCGTATCCCAAATGTGGACGGTCTCGTCCTACGTGCTGCGGCAGAAGCTGGCGGGACGAAAGCAGTACCCGCTGGTGCTCATGCTGGAGCCGCTGTTCCGCTGCAACCTGGCTTGCGCCGGATGCGGCAAGATTCAATATCCGGCGCATATTCTGAAGAAAGACTTGTCGCCCGAGGAGTGTTTCCGCGCAGTCGACGAGTGCGGAGCCCCCATGGTCTCGATCCCCGGCGGCGAACCGCTGATGCATCTGCAGATCGATCGGATCGTCGACGGGCTGGTTGCGCGCAAGAAATATATTTATTTGTGCACGAATGCACTGCTGCTGAAAGAGAAGCTGCACCTCTTCAAGCCGAGCAAATACCTTACCTTCAGCGTGCACCTCGACGGGCAGCGCGAAGAGCACGATCTGGCGGTGTGCCGCGAAGGCGGATACGACATTGCCGTCGACGCCATCAAGGAAGCGCTGGCGCGTGGGTTCCGTGTGACGACGAATACGACGTTGTTCGACGGCGCGGATCCGAAATCTGTTCGCGCCTTCTTCGACGAGATGATGGACCTGGGCCTCGAAGGCATGATGCTTTCGCCGGGATATTCGTACGACAAGGCTCCTGATCAAAAACATTTTCTCGGACGGGCCCGAACGCGGCGGATGTTCCGCGCGATCCTGTCGAACCGCAAAAAGAATTGGCGGTTCAATCTTTCGCCGTTGTTCCTGGAATTTCTGATGGGCAAGCGAACATATCCGTGCACGCCGTGGGGCATGCCGACGTACAACGTTTTCGGATGGCAGAAGCCGTGCTACCTGCTGCAGGATGGCTATGCCGAAACCTTCGCCGAGCTTTTGCAAACGACGAATTGGGCGAATTACGGCACGGAGTCGGGCAATCCGGCGTGCGCGAATTGCATGGTCCACAGCGGATACGAAGCTTCGGCGGTGAATGCGACGTTCAGTTCGCTTAACGGATTTCTGGCGACGGTGAAGGCGACTTTGTTCACGGGCTACCGCGATGAAGAGGCGTTGCGCATGCTGGACGAGCACATTGCGCCGGTGCATCCGTTGGTGCAGATTGCGCCGACGGATGAGTTAGAGCGGACACGGGCGTGACTAACTCTTAAGGCGTCTCGATTTTAGTTTGTATCAGGTAGGGATCCTTCGGCTTTGCGAACTCATTTGAGTTCTCTCTACTCAGGATGACAGCGCCGATTTGATCGAGAGATCGCATGACAGGCAAAGAATCAGGACACATCGATCACGAGGCAGCACAGGCTGTGCCGCATGCGGCGATTAATCCTGACGCGCTGGAAGTCGCTCCCGGCACCGCACACGAAGAGCTAGAAGGATGGATTCCCTCGCTCGCCAGCGACGAAGAAATTCGCGCCGCGCTGGAAAAAGCATTCGATTACCGCGGCGACATCACCATCACCCGCAAGGATGGGTCGAAGATCGAGGGGTATTTGTTCGACCGGCGCAGCGGAGCAAGTTTGAAAGACTCAATCATCCGTCTCTATCCGAAAACTTCGGACGAGAAAGTTTCGATTTGTTACGCTGAAGTTGCCGCGATCGCGTTCACCGGACGAGATACGGCTGCCGGTAAAAGCTGGGAAGCGTGGATGAAAAAATACGCCGCGAAGAAAGCTGCCGGCGAAAAGAACATCGCGCTGGAACCCGAGCCGCTGGATTGATCCCTCTTCTGTCCCTCCATATCGTCTACGCGCAAATTCCTCCGGATTAAAGCCGACTAAGCCGGTAACGTTGCGAAATCACATCTGTGTTCTAAATCACATCGCCGAAGCTGAATTCCTGATAAAAGGAATCCAGGTCAGTCGTCAAGAAACGCTTGTTGACCCTGAAGACATTCAGTCACGCGGCCTCGCGACTTTCGGGCGTTCGTCAGGCGACGGTTCATTCGGGGGCATTATGGAAGTCGGTATCGAGCATCTTGGAGCCATGCAATTTGAAATCCGGGCGCGCCAGCATACGATTGCGTGCGATCAGCCACCGGAGAACGGCGGCTATGACGAAGGCATGACACCGCCAGAGCTATTGCTGGCCTCATTGGGATCCTGCGCGGCGTTCTATGCGTCACAATACCTCCGCAAACACAAGCTTGCGACCGAAGGGACGCGCGTTCGAGTTACCGCTGAGAAAGTAAAGGATCCGGCACGAGTGGACAATTTCCAAATTGAAGTGCTGACGCCTGTCGAGCTGAGCGACCAGCATCGCGCCGGCGTGGAGGCAGCCGTGCATCATTGCCTGATTCACAACACGCTCCTGCATCCGCCGCAGATGAAGATTGAAATCAAAGATGCGGTAACGGCGGGCGCTTAACCATTCAAGAGATGCATTTCGCATCTAGCTAACGCCTCGGCGCCTGCGGGAATGCCAGGTCGGCAATCAGCTCGTCCACTTCTTCTTCCGTCCCGCCGATGAAGGTGAACGAAACCGCGTAACCGTGGGACAGCATTACGAGCGTGGATTGGTGCATGATGCGGCTGCCCACATCTTTTTCGAAGTCACCCCGCACCAGCTTTTTTGTTCCGACTTCGAACTCGTAGGGATCCTCGTCGACATCGAAACCCTGGGCCTTGGTGATTTCGTCGATTGGACCGAAATACTGCGCAGGATCTTTCAGTCCGGGATAGGCAGCCACACTTTCGGCAGCGATCAGAATCGACGAGTTGACATCTTCCCCATGGGCGAGCGGAGGACGCGAAAATGCCGCCAGCAGAACGCCACCGGAGGCGGCTGAGTTTCCTGCGCTTTTTCCGTCGCCGTCGGCGGCATTATCATGCGTGTTCATGTCATCGGTGCGCAGCACCCATCCCGCGGGGATTTTGCAGGCAAAGCCGAACAGTGGATTGCGATAGACGCCGCTGCTGATGGAGCCCGGCTGCAAAGGGATGGAACGAGCGGCAGCCGGTTTGTGGGAGTTGGACGATGAGGGGTTGGATGAAGACGAGTCCTGCGCGGGCGCGGCGAGCGCAAGAGTGAGCAGAAGAAATACAAATTGAAATGAACCGCGCGAACGGGTACGACTCATAACGCCATGGTACCCGAATCGCGAAAAACTCGCGGCCCCCGAAGCGATCGGCAATTCGCGCGCGCTTACGCCGCCCGACTTGCCACCGGCTGCGTACAGTGCGAACAGCGGCGGGCTTCGATGGGAATCTCGCTGAGGCACTCGGGACATTTCTTCGTAGTCGGATCGGGCGGCTTCTCACTCCGGTGCATGCGCGCGATGAGCGCGTTGACGGGAGTGACCACAAAGAAATAAATTGCCGCCGCAATCAGGAAAAACGAAACGCAGGAATTCACGAAGTCGCCGACGGGGAACGGCGTGCCGTGAACGGAAAAACCGAGATAGGAGAAATCGGGCTTGCCGACAAGAGCTGCGATGAAGGGCGTGAGCAGGTCCTTGGTGAGCGCGGTGACCACGCCGCCAAAAGCCGCGCCAATGACGACGCCGACCGCCATATCCACAACGTTGCCGCGCAGGATGAACTTCTTGAAGCCGTCGAGCATAGATGCCTCCGGGGAAGCTGACGAACCAGCCAATTTCGCTCGTCGCCAATTTACGGCAGGAGCGCTCGGCGGTCAAGGCGCGACGGTGCGTCGATAAGAACGCGCCAATCCGAATCAGCTCTCCGCCGGGAGCAACATTCCTTTTTCCAGATGCCGGGTGACATGGGCATAAGAAGCGGCGTGCGGATCGTGCGTAACCATGACAATCGTTTTATGAAAACCTTCGTTCAGCCGCTTCAGGATTTCCAGGACTTCGGTGGCGGAGTGGCTGTCGAGATCGCCGGTGGGCTCATCGGCGAG
>JASHTD010000516.1 GCA_030040725.1 Candidatus Sulfotelmatobacter sp.
TTCGCGCGCGGGACACCGGTGGTGCAGAGCATCCCATACTGGGGATGGGCCGTTTTCTTTGCCGCATTTTTTACCGTTTTGAATATTCAGGGCGTGAAAACCTCGGCGCGCGTGAATACCGGATTGGCAGCCGGAATGGGTGCGGTCATCATTTTGTTTTTTCTTGCCTCCGCGCATTACATTTTTGGACAACCGCATAGCGAGCCCGGTTTTTTCACTCGCCCGTTCTACGATCCTGCGCTGTGGAATACAAGAGCCGTGCTGGGTGGCACGTCGATTGCCGTGCTCACTTACATCGGTTTTGATGGCATCTCGACCCTCTCTGAGGAAGCGGAAAACCCGCGGCGCAATATTCTGCTGGCAACGGTATTGACTTGCCTGGTGATCGGAATTCTCTCTGCGTTTGAAGTGTATGCGGCGCAGCTCATCTGGCCGGCGACTCATCCGTTTCCGAATATCGACACGGCATTCACTTTCGTCGCTGGAAAAGCCTGGGTGCCGCTGTTTGCGATTGTCGGCTTCACCTTGCTGGTGGCAAATTTCGGCTCAGGCATGGGAGCTCAACTCGGCGCGGCACGCCTGCTATACGGCATGGGGCGCAGCAAGGCGCTTCCACAATCCTTCTTCGGAGTGGTTGATGCGAAGAAGCACGTGCCGCGCAACAATGTGATTTTTGTTGGTGTCATCGCGCTGCTGGGAGCGTTCGTCGTCAGCTACGGGCTGGGCGCGGAGATGCTCAACTTCGGCGCTCTGATCGCCTTCATGGGAGTGAATCTGGCGGCGTTTGTGCACTACTTCGTGCGCGATCAGAACAGGAACATTTGGAATTTCTTTTCGCCCCTGGCGGGATTTTTCATTTGCCTGCTGCTATGGCTGAGCCTCAGCCGGCCGGCCAAGATCGTGGGCGCGATCTGGATGGGTGTAGGGATTGCGTTTGGCGCAATCAAGACGCGCGGCTTCCGCGGGAACCTGATCGACTTTGAGTTGCCGCCGGAAGAAGATCAGAACTAACCACGAAGCTGGGGAGTGGGAGAAGCACTCGCGTTCTAATGCCGCCGCGAGAATCGATTTCAAATCACCAAATTACCCGATTACCAAATTACGGAATGCCCCTCACTCTGCGTTCCACCCGCTAATTTGCACCGCTGCTTTTTCGTTGCCTAGTTCGCCCGTGCGATAGGTGGCTGTCAGTTCGCGCTTTTCGCCCGGCAGCAAGGAAATATAATTGTCCTGCCAAACGACCGGCAGAATTTCCTCGCCGTGCGTTCCTTTATCTACTTTTAACCGCACGAAAAAGGCCAGGCTCTTGCTTGGATTCTCAATTGTCACATGCGTGATCGAATCTGCGCCTTCGCGTTCCGTATGTTCACTAACCCTGAGCCTTACCTTGGGCAGTTGTGCAAGGGCAGCGTAATCGGCGAATGACTCGGTCGGCGTCATCCACCAGGTGGATTTGGTCCAGTCGATCGTCTCGGGCTTGGTGGAGAGCCAGTAGAAGTTCGAGCCGACGAGTTTGCCGGCGGAATCGGTGAGCCGGAGAGCCAGGAAGTAAGTCGGGCTTAAATCCTGCACGTCCGGCAACTGGAATATTTTCGCGGTGCTGTCCGCGGGAGCGTCGACGGAATCCTCGTGAGAAAATTTCTCCGTCATGTCCAGGTTGTAGATCTTCGTCGTCAGTTTCAGATCCCTGGCGTCTTCATATTGACTGCTGACCACCCAGATCGAGTGGTCATCGTATCCATAAACGGGATGCAAGGCTTCCATGGCCTTCTTTGCGCCAAAGTATCCGCCTCCCGGGCGCAGATAGTAGTCATACAGATGCCAGATCATCGAAGGCCACGCGTTGTTCAGCATCCATTGAATGACTCCCGTGGATTGGTACTTGTTGCGGCTGTACGCTTCGTACATCGCTCGCACACCCTCATAGATCTGCATCTGAGACTTGGAGGCGTAATCCTCCACGCTGTCAGATTTTCCGTAGCGTTTTTCCAGCGCAGTGCTAAAGACGTTGAGGGTTTTGAATTCTCCACCGCCAGCGTGGTAGTTCCAGACGTCGTCAATCGGCCACAGATGATCCTTCCCGACCATGGCCCGAATGCTCTCGATGGGCGGAACTGCAGGCCCCATGCTGGTTTCGGTGTTGAAGCCATAAGCCCCGCCGCAACCCCCTTTATTGCACTGCTTGCGGTCAGCCTGATGTTGGCTGCTGTCCTCTTCCCAATAGCCCGGAGCGATATATTCATAAGGCCCGGTCATTTTGACGCCGCTATCGCCGGTGACAGAAGTGGGCTTGCCAGTGGCCGATGACACGATTGGGTTTGGCCAGAGCATCTGCTTTTCGATGTCGAGATACATTTGCTCGACATCCGGAGGCGGAGGATTGTCGCTGCCATTCAACCACATCACCAGGCTGGGATGACTCCGCAAGCGATACATCTGGTCGCGCAGTGATTGCTTGGCGATTTCGTAATCTTCCGGTTTCCATCGGCTCCAGCGCTCCCAGAAATCGCAACAGCACCAGCCGGCCATCACAAGGATGCCATCGTGATCGGCGATATCGAAGAACTCCTGCGTCTCCAGCTTGCCTTCCATACGAATCGTATTGAGGCCCATGTCGCGTACGTACTGGAACTGGTCCTGCAGACGCTGCGAATCTTCGCGAAGCATCATGTCGGGGGTCCAGCCACCGCCGCGAATCAGAATATTCTTGCCGTTGATATGAAATGCGCGGCCACCAACCGAATTAAGTTCTGAAGTGACCTCGCGAATGCCGAATTCAGAATGTGATTGGTCGCTCACCTTGCCATTGACTTCGAAGGTCATGGTTAGCGGGTAGAGATTCGGTTTGCCCATCTGCGCCGGCCACCATAGGTGAGGACTTGCAAACACGAGCTGAGGATATTGGTCCGGCGTGAAGGTCACATCCTTCGCTTCGTCCGCCGCCAATTCGACTGGCTGCTCGAACGTGACGTTGTCGATCTGGCCTTTTAGCGTTCCGCTTACGGTATGGCCGGTGCCATTCTTGAGCTGGGCGGTAACGGTCAGCCGCGCTGAATCGGCGGCAGGCAAATTTAGTTTCGACAAAACAGCAGCATGGCGGACCGCGACCGGCCCACTGGCAGTGAGATAGACCTCGCGCCAGAGTCCCATATTCTTGTCGGGAGGAGCGGGATTCCAGTCGACGAAGGTAATTGCTAAGTCATTCTCCGTGGGGGCGAAGATCTGGACAGCGAGTACGTTTCCAGAACCCGGCTTCACTGCATTGGTCACGTTCAATTCATAAGTGCGCCACGCTCCGGCAATCTGAGTGGAGTCGGCAATCTGTTTTCCGTTGAGCCAGACGTTGGCGCGATAATTGATACCTCTGAAATTCAGCCAGACAGTCTTACCCGAGTAAGAAGCGGGCGCGGCAAACTGTTTGCGATACCACCAGGAGACCGCGTACGGGCTGTCGGGCTGCATGGCAATGTTCGAGAAATTGCCGCCAATCGGGTACGTGACGCCAGGGAACTGGCGAAGGTTCATGGCAAAAAACGGATCGGGCAAGGTTTTGTCTTTGACCAGTGCTGCCACTACCGTTGTTGGAACCGTGGCGTGATGCCATCCCGTTGGAACGAAGGTGGAAGTCGAAATCGCTTTTCCGTCTGCCTGAACCTTGGCGGAGGACTGCAAGCTCCACGAATCTCGAAGCACGAGATGCTCTGTGCTTGTTTTTTCCGCGAGAAGATTCGCGGCGCTGTGCGCGGCCAAGGCGTAATGACAGCCCGCCACTATGAGGACCAGCAGTTGGAAGAAGATCTGAGCGCGGCCGAGCAGCGATCTATTGAAATTCATCATCGCTCCTGCTTCTCTGGAAGTTGTGTACGGAAATCGTGCACTAGATGCATAACACGTCTATTGATACGTTTCAATAGACGATAATTTACGGCATACTTGCGGGATGCAAATCGCGTTGCCCGGCTTGGGCTTTCAGTCGCGAGGGTAGTTTATAATACAAAATTCCTCTCATGTTTCTGGAGTATCAAGAAGATGATTCGATTTCTGCAAACTGAAGGGCCAATCAAGAAGGTTGTTCTCAGCGGACTCCTGCTGGTGATCTGCGCCGCGATGGTAATCGTGCTTGTCCCCGGAGGCAGTCTTGGAGGCGAGCTGACAGGGACTCCCGGCAAGGGTGTGATCGCCAAAGTTGATGGCCAGGATGTGACGGTAGAAGAGGTGCGCGACACGGCGCGCCAGATGCTCCAGCAACAGGGAGCGCAGTTGGGGAAAAACGCTTCGGTTCTGCTTCCCTTTTTTGCCCAGCGCGCCGCCGATCAACTGATCGACCGCGAGGCATTGCTCGCGGAAGCGCAGCATATGGGATTCAAGGCCACGCCGCAGGAGGTAAGGGACGAACTGCAGCACGGGCGCTACGCCGAATACTTCTTCCCCGGCGGAAACTTTATTGGCCAGACCGAATACGAAGAGATGCTGCAACGGGCCAACCTCACACCTGCACTTTTTGAGAGTAATGTTGCCAAAGAGATCAAGATCAGCAAACTGCAGGCGGTGATCACCGGCAGCGCAACCGTGAGCGACTCAGAAATCCGCCAGGAATTCGATAAACAGAACACCAAGGTGAAGTTTGACTACGCAGTCCTGACGCAGGAAGAGATCAAGAAAGGCCTGCATCCGACCCCCGACGAACTGAAGGCTTTTTACGACAGCCACCAGAAGACTTACGCGAATTCGATTCCCGAAAAACGCAAGGTGAAGTACGCGGCCATCGATACTTCGAGAATCGAAAGTGGAGTACAGATCACGCAGCAGGAACTGCAGGCTTATTACGACCAGCATCGGGACCAATACCGCACGCCGGAGCAGGTGAAGGTCAGCCACATTCTGATTAAAACGCCGCTGCCTGGGCCTGATGGCAAGGTGGATGAGAAAGGCGTGCAAGATGCTCAGCGCCGCGCGGAAGATTTGCTTAAGCAGTTGAAGGCAGGTGCGAATTTCGAAGACCTTGCCAAGAAGTATTCAGAAGATCCCGGCAGCGCAAAGCAAAGCGGATCGCTGGGATGGATTGGCAGGGGGCGCACAGTTCCCGAGTTCGAAAAAGCTGCGTTTTCGTTGCCGATCGGAAAGATCAGCGATCTGGTAAAGAGCAGTTACGGCTTCCATATCATTCGCGTCGATGCGAAGCAGGAAGCTCATATGAAGACGCTCGACGAGGTTAAGGACCAGATCGAGCCCATTCTGAAGCAGCAGCAGGCACAGCAAATCGCCCAAAAAAGTGCCGACGATTTGCTGCAACAAGCTCAAAAAGTGGGATTGGATGCGGCCGCCACGGCGCAGCACATTCCCGTGGCGACCCCGGATTTCTTCAGTCGCCAGGACGTCGTTCCCGGCATCGGTCCGGCTCCGCAGTTCATGGATGGGGTATTTACCGCTGCGGAAAAATCGCCGCCCGAGATGGCCTCGACTTCGCAGGGCTTTGTTGTGTTTCAGTTGCTGGCGATAAAGCCGCAATCCACGCCTACCTTCGATCAGATCCGGACCAAGGTGGAGGAAGATTTTAAAAACGAGCGATCGAATGTGCTGCTCTCCCAGAAGACTCAGGAGCTTTCTGACCGCGCAAAGACGCAACATGACCTGAAAAAGGCGGCCAAGGAGTTGGGCGCTGCAGTCAAGACCAGCGACTTCGTTGCGCCCGATGGACAGGTTCCCGACATCGGGTCGATGACCGGCCAGGCGTCAGTCGCATTCACCATGAAGGCGGGGGAGATCAGCAATCCCATCAGGAGCGGCGGCAACGGTGTGGTGATTTCTATGCTGGAAGTGCAGGCTCCGACAGAAGCAGAGTTTGCGGCGAAGAAAGATCAGATCCGCGACACGCTCTTGCAGGGGAAAGAGCAACAGGTCTTCCAGTTATTTGTGGCTAACCTCCGCGATCAGATGGAAAAGTCGGGTAAGATCAAAATCAACCAGGACGAGTTGAAGACGCT
>JASHTD010000517.1 GCA_030040725.1 Candidatus Sulfotelmatobacter sp.
CCGGTTGCCCATTCCACAAACTCCTGATCGAGAATCGGCACCCGCACCTCGAGTGACGCCAACATGCTCATTCGATCCACTTTCGTCAGAATGTCGGCGGCCATGTAAGTTTTGGTGTCTACATAAAGCATCTGGCTGACCGGATCGTCGGCTGGAGCCGAATCAAAATACTTATACATCACATCAGCCGGATCGCGTGTCTCGCGCAACACGGCGCGAAAATCATCCGAAAGCAACGGCATGTCGCGTTCGAACGCCGGCACAAATGAGATGCCATCGACGTAACGCTCGCGCCATGGTAGCGAAACGTTGTAGGAGAACTTTTTCCCGCGCATGTCTGCGGGCATCCGAGGATAAACCTGGTCCCGGTAGAATCGTCGCGCCCATTCGGGGATTCGCTCAAAAATTTGCCGTCGCAAATGAATCGCATATCGGTCATAGCCGGCAAAAATTTCATCGCCGCCATCGCCCGAAAGCACGACTGTCACATGTTTTCTTGCAAGGCAGGATACGAAGTAGGTCGGTAACATCGAGGAATCGCCAAACGGCTCTTCGAGGGAACTAGTCAGCATCTGCACCGTTTCCAGCACATCCGGCTCGACAATGAGTTCGTGATGTTCGGTGCCGAATTTCTCCGCGACCATCCGGGCATAAGGAGCCTCGTTGAAATCCTGATCGCGAAAGCCGATGGCAAACGTCTTAACCGGAGCAGAGTTTGCCAGCGCCATGAGGGCTACCACAGTCGAGGAATCGATGCCGCCGCTTAACAAGGCGCCCAAGGGAACGTCGGAGATGAGGCGAATCCTCACGGCCTCGGCCAGCCGCCTCTCCATCTCCTCGAGACACTCTTCTTCACTTCGTGGTGTATGCGTTCCATACCGCGGCAGATCCCAGTATCGACGCACCTCGATCTTGCCGTTTTCAAATTCAAGCAAATGCCCGGGCGGAAGTTTATGAATCGCGGTAAAGGCGGTCAGCGGGTCGGGCACATATCCGAACCACATGTATTGCAGCAGGGCCTGGTTATTGAGGGCAGCCAGTTCGGGCGCTACGGTCAGGATCGATTTGATCTCGGAGGCAAAAAACAGCTGGCCGCGCTCGAATGCGTAGTGCAACGGCTTTTTCCCCAGGCGGTCGCGCGCCACCAGCAATTTCCGGCGCCGCTCGTCATACAGGGCGAACGCGAACATGCCGCGTAGCTTGCTCACGCAATCCGAGCCCATCTCTTCGTAGAGATGGACGATCACTTCCGTATCCGTGTGGGTGGAAAATCTGTGGCCGCGCGCAAGCAATTCTTCGCGGAGCGAAGGAAAATTGTAAATCTCCCCGTTGAAAACTACCCACACGGTTCGGTCTTCGTTGAAGACCGGCTGATGACCTCCAGCGATGTCGATGATGCTGAGACGGCGCATGCCGAGGCCAGTCCCATCTTTCACGAAGAGGCCTTCATCATCCGGTCCGCGGTAAACAATTGCCTGGCACATGCGGTGAATCACAGCGGCGTCGACTCGTTCGCCGTTCGTGCTGACGATGCCTGCAATTCCGCACATGCCTACGCTCTCCAACTCATTTGTGAGTTGACTTCGCTTTGCCCGGAAGCCGCTCCGGCAGCCAGTTTCAATCGGTAGTCACGATAGTCTCCCGGGTTGCCTTCCCGCCCATCGCAGGCGGCCAGGATGATGTTCACCATCTCGCGCGCGGTGACAAAATGAATCAGCTCGCGCCGTTCTTCCGCCCCGCCGACGAGCTCGCCGAGAAACTTCTGCATGTGCGCGCCGGTCACCGACTCTCGCTGTGTGGCATCCATGCTGTGACAGTGAAGTTTGATAAAGAGCCAATCGGGCCGTCCTTCAACCGAGATCGCCGCTTTCTTCCAAAGCTGCAGCCGTCGCAAGTTTGGAGGATTCGCCCCTGTCAAGGCTGCGTTTTCGATGCGGCCGATTCGGTTCCGAGCCCGGCGATCGAAATCCAGCATCAGCGGGCCTTGCACATTTATCGGAAAAATCTGTGGAACGCGCCCCACATGCAAATTTCTGCCTCTGCGGTGCGGCGCCCTCGCATCGAGCGGAAGATCGCATTCGTAAAGGGAATTGATCTTCGCAATCTGCGCCGGATGGAAAGCAGCCGTCGGCAAAGTGAGGTCGGCGTAGCATCCAGTGGTTGCGAGGATCTCCATTTCGCTATCGACGCCGCAGGCATAGCCACCGGCGGAATTTGCCAGCGTGAAGTTGCCATGAACGAAGGCATATCGCGGCTGCGAGGAGCCTTCCATGAAGCAGAGTAAACCGTGATCCCGGACAAGAGCATCGCGGAATTGCTCGATCTGCAGTCGAGTGTTTTCCGCAGTATCCGGTACATCCATACCATGATGAAGATGAATCTCAATCTCTCCCCAGCCCGCGCGACAGTGCGCCGCGAGCCGGTCAACCAACCCTCGATCGTACTGCTCGGCCGGGAAAAAATAGGTGTGCGCAAATCGGCGCCCTTCCTGATCGCGCCATGCATCCATCGAGCGAGGGTATTCTCTGCACCACGCTTCCACGCGACGTTCTTGTTCAAGAAGCGGCGCATGTGCTCGCCCATTTTCCGGCATAAAAGAAGGTTCGAAGTGATCGGCCAGAGCGATGATAAGGTGGACTCTGCCACGCGGAGCCGATCGCGTAAACCGCTGCCATAGGTATGCAGGCAGCCAACGGCTATACGAAACTGTCGGTGTGAGATTCATGCCTGCAGCTTCTTCGACTGCTCCAATTCCCTACCACCGTTTCGACCCACGCTTTGGATGCGAGTTTAAGTCAGCCAGTGAAAGGTCCTTTCCCACAGAACCATTCAGGATTTCCGCGCCGGTTAGGGTGTTCTCTCAGGTTACCCTATCGCGTGCCCTGCCTGAATGGGCACTTGGGCCATGCGGAACACACTAGTAACCAAGACACCGCGATCCAACGCGACGGCTCCCTTATAATTCCACAATTCGAGCCGTTCAGGAGTGGTTCTTGCAGCACGATGCAAATGCCTTCACTGCCCGCCGGATCTTCTGGTTTCTTTTTATTCTCGGTATCAGTCTGAGGCTTGGATACGGCGTGGTTCGATATCGAGCCAGTCTCGTGAGTTTGAACGGAACGGCGTTTGTCGGATCATGGGACCACGACGCGCTCTACCACGTACTGATCGCTAAGGCTATCCTTTCGGGAGAAGGATATATCGTGGATGCGGCGTCGCTCGGGAGACAGCTTCGCTATGCCGGTCAGGACGCCGTGTTCAAAGCCCCCCTCTATGAGTATTTTCTGGCCGGCGTTTTTGCCATCTCAGGGTACTCATTCAAACTTTTCTTTCCCTTGCAGGCGTTGCTCGGCGGAGTAACTTCCGGATGGGTGGGCCTGATTGGGTTGCGCGCTTTCCGAAGCGAAAGGGTGGGATGGATTGCCGGTTTCTTAGCCGCCGCGCAGCCTTTGCTGGTGAATTCCGCCTCGCAGCCCTATAACGAGGAGGTGTTCTACTTTTTCTATGTAGCGTCTATTCTGACTTTCTTGGTGTGGCTCGATACGAGGAACCCTAAGTGGATCCTCCTTTGCGGCATTTCAAGCGGGCTCTGCATGCTCACACGCGAAAACGCGTCAGTGCTGCTCGCCGCCATGGCCATAGCGCTGTTTATTGCCGAGCGCCGGACGCTCGATAAATGGAGGGCCTTTGCTCTGATCGTAGCGCTGACTGTGGCGACGGTCGCTCCCTGGACCTTACGAAACTATTTTCGATTTGGAGTCTTCGTGCCCGTAGCCAGCATCGTTGGATCGGACTTCACCGAGGGGAATAACGATTGCGTGGCAAGTGAACCGATCTCGATGCCTTACTGGGCAGAAGGCCCATGTCCTTCGCTTGGAAAAGAGCGTGCCGCGTTAATGGAGACATACCACTTCGGTCCTCGCGTTCCCTTGGCTACGCGGATCGACATCGTTTCTCGTTTCATTGCAGTGCGATTTGTGAAACAACATCCCGGAAGCTATACAAAGCTCGTGATCCGCCGGCTCTGGACAACACTTCTGCCGTTCAACCCGAGGGGGAATCAACGCTCGCATGAAAAATTAGTACTGTTTCTCTACTGGCTGGTCCTGTTCCCCGCCGGTTCTGCGGGTATCTTTCATGCCGCAAAACACATCGATCCAGCGAAGCTATTCCTCGCCGCACTAGTCCTGATCAACCTGCTCTCGATCATGGCTGTTCTGTACTGGTCCGATCTGCGCTTCAGGATATCGCTCGAGCTTCCGTTGACGTGCTTCGCTGCCTACACTTATGACATTCTTGGACACTTGCTCGGAAGACAGGAAGACGGGCGTGAAGCTGTTGTCAGGTAGTTTATCAATTTGAATTTGGCCGGACGTTTTGAATCCAAACCAGGGACCGCTGTGCTTCAGTTGGTCTTCAGTAACGAAAGCGAGTCAACTTCGATTCAGTCTCCGCTTCTAAACTTGTTGTCGGACTTGCCCACGTCAGCCGATAAAGCACCACGGTGTAGGCGATCATGAAGTAAGGGAAAAGTTCATATGCCGTACTGGCGAACATCGCACCAGTGAGATAACTGGCCAGGCCAGCCCACAACCCCCCGGTGTACAACCGAATTTCCTCTGAATTCTTGAAGGCCTCCGATACCCGCGTTCGTCTGATATTTCTAAAGGCCATTGCGATCACGGCAAGAAAAAGAACCAGGGAAGGAATTCCGCTTTCCGCACTGAGTTCAGTGTATGTATTGTGAGTAACGTGCCAGGATTGCGTATACGGCGCGAAATTTCCCGGCCCAATCCCAAACAGTGGATGATGAAGTGATACGACGAGGCTCTCTTTCAACAGATCTTCCCGCGCGAACTTGGCATCACCGAAAACCGCCACATCGTCCGAAACAATGCTGCGCAAACGGCCGCCATAGTTCTTGGGAGCAAGAATGACTAAAGCGACGGCGCAGAACACGCCCAAAGCGAGCAAGTAGTGACGCCTGCCCCGAATGCCAAACTCCCACAAGCCGAACAGAGCCGCGACCGCCATCGCCACAAAACCGGATCGCGAGTACGTAAGCATGAGCCCGATTGCCATTACCAGCATGCCGGCGGCCCAAAGCGCTTTCTTGAGCGGATTCCTCGTCAGCATCAGAAACATCAGGCACAAGGGCCAGTTCAAGGCAATATTCATTGCAAGATCATTGGGGTTGTCGAAAACCCCGCCCAGGACGCCGCCCATACGCCCGCCGCGGTAGAGCGCTACAGAGACCAGGGTCATGGAAGCTATCGAGGCTGCCTGAACAAAGAGCAAAAGCTTGAGTTGACGGATGGTTGACACCGCCACAATCACTAGAAACGCCGCAATCACCGCCTTCGAACATTTGCTGTACACCCAGACGAACGCTCCTCCCTTCCACCAGGCGAAAGGAACGGTCAAACACTGCCAGAAAAAGAGGGCAAGCAAAAGCTTCAACTCGGTTGGCCATCGCTTGACGCGACGCTGGGAATTGATGCTGAAAAGCAGCGCGATCAGCGCCACTCCTCCCAGAATTTTCTCGATCGGAATGTACTCGAGGCCGGGGATGAAATCCTCTGGGCGCGCGAAATAGAGCAACGAAAAAATTAAAAGGGCACGGTAAGCCAGAGTGCTTTTCGGCGAGGTTTCGGAGGCGGTCTCAGAACTCTTTTCTTTGGCTGTGCCTCCACTTTGCTTCGTGAACATTAGCGGCTCCACGCGGCCTTGCGACCCACGATAAAATTGGCAAAAGCGACGACCGCGGCGGTGTTCAATACTACGAAGGTGCCGGCGGCATCACCGGCTCGCGCGATCAACCCTATCCGCGGGCGCCGTAGCAGGGCAGCCAAGCCCAATCCATAGAAGGCTAGTTGCAAGCCCAATGCGGTTCTATAGAGAGGAGAGCTGAGCCATAAAGAGGCGAGAAGCATCAACGCCAGCACGAACGGCACCGCCAGACGCAGAAGCTTGTGGCTTACGAATCGCACGAGCAGGGGATTTCTGAGGCTGATAAGCCACGGGGCCAGCTGCACGAGCTGATAATTTCCACTCAGGGTACGGACCTTGCGGGCGAACTCAAGTCCACCACCCAGGTCTGGACTATCCCAGGCTCGTGCTCTGCTATCGAAAATCACGCGCTTCCCTTGCTGCACCACCCGCATCGGTATATAAACGTCATCCAAAATCGTTCCAGCTGGTACCTGAGTGAGCAGATTGCGGCGCACTGCGTAAAGAGCGCCGGTCGCTCCCACGACCGATCCCGACTCCGATTCCAGTTCGCGGATTTTCTTTTCGATGCGCCAGTACAATCCCATTCCTTTGCCCGTCTCGCCCGATTCTGAATCGCCCAGCATCAGCGCGCCGCTCACACAGCCCACTTCCGGATCGACGAAATCTTCCACGATGCGGCGTATTGCACCGGACTCGATCTTCTGGCGGACATCGGTGAAAACCACGATCTCGCCCGCCGCCAAATCGATGGCGTCGTTTAATCCGGCAGCTTTTCCGCACGCCAACTGGTTCATCGATACCTGTATCCGCGGATTCTTGGCATACTCGCGCAAGATACTTTCCGTTGTATCGGTCGATCCATCAGAGACCACAACAATCTGGCATTGGTCGGCTGGATAATCCAGTTCCAGAAGATTCAGCAGCTTGGCTTCGATCCAGCGCTCTTCGTTGCGCACGACCATCACAATGGAAATGGGAGCGACATACTCGCCACGAAGAACTGGCCAGGGAGAAAGGCGTGCCCGCAGCCACAGCCATCCGGCATATCCGAGATAGGTATAAAAAATGAGAAATGCTGCAATCCAGAACAGGAGTCTCATTGCGCGCCCCGTCCGAGCAGCACAATCTTGATGGTCTGGAACATGATCAGCAGGTCAAGACCGAGAGACGCGTTCTTGATGTAAAACAGATCGTATTGCAGCTTCTCGCGGGCATCCGCCAGCGTATTGCCGTATTTGTATTGCACCTGAGCCCAGCCCGTAATTCCCGGCCGAACCACGTGCCGCACGCCGTAGTAAGGGATCTCTTTGCTGAGCCATGCGACAAACTCGGGCCGCTCCGGGCGCGGGCCGACAAAGTGCATGTCGCCCTTCAGGACGCACCATAGTTGCGGGATCTCATCGAGCCGGGAGGAACGCAGGAACTTTCCTACTCGCGTTATGCGCGGATCGTCGTCCGTGGCCCAAGTCGCGCCGGTGTCCGCTTCGGCATCCACGCGCATGGTGCGGAACTTGAAGCAGAAAAAAATTGTTCCGCCGCGTCCGACGCGCTGCTGCCGGTAAAGCACCGGACCGGCGGAATCCAACTTCACGGCCAATACGATGAAGGGCAGCAAGGGCAGGGAGAGAATCAGTCCAATCAGCGCGAACAGAAAATTTACGGCTCTGCGGGTCATCCGGAAGAGCGTGCTGAAGCGAAAGCCTTCGGCAAACACAAGCCAGCTTGGGTAGAGCTGCTCAACCTCGATTCTTCCAGTGATTTTTTCCAGCCACGAGGTCGCTTCCTCGACCTTCACGCCGGCCAGCCGGAGATTCAGCAATTCTTCCACGGGCAAAGTGCCGCGGCGATCGGGCATAGCGACGATTACGCGATGCACTCCCTTCTTGCGCTGTGCTAAACCGAGAAGGTGGGAGGCAACAGTCTCGCGGGTTAACTCGCCTGCCACATCGCCGGTCCATCCCACCACTTCCACTCCCAGAGCCGTGCGTTCGCGCAGGCCTGTGACCACGCGCTCGGCTCGCTCTCCGGTGCCCAACACATACACCCGCTCCCGGAAAAAAGGCTGCTGCACCATCCAGGAGCATACGGAGCGCCAGCAAAACAATGTGAAGGTGAGGATGACCAGTCCCCAGAACGCAGTTCCATTGCCCGGGAAAAGATTTGGATCTCGCGCCGCCACAAGCGCCATCGCCAGCGCAACAAAGCCGAGAACCAGAAGAAGACGAAAGGCGTGATTCCATTTCTCGCCTAAGCTGGAGGCATCGTAGAGATCGAACCAGTGGGAAAGGAGCAGCACGACTGTAGTGATCACCAGAATCTTCGGTCCCAGATCGGAAAGCACCTGCACATAGCCGCCATCTACATTGAGCAAGAGTAGGCTATCGTGACTACGCCACAGGGTCGCAAGCAGGAAAGAAAGCCAGACGATTATGGCCTCGCCCACCAGCAGCACCAGCGTGCGCAGCGGGTAATAGACTTTGAAGAGGCGAATCACGTATCTCCTGCTTCCCTTTAGGATTTCGATTCGGAGGGTATGTTCTTTACGTATGCGTCGTAGTAGTAGCGCGAGTACGGAGTAGTCTCCGAATTTGTGCCATTCAGAACCACGCCGACCAGGGCTTGATCGGGAAATTCCTCCCGTGCTCGGCGCGCAATGTCGATCGGGGTTGCGTTGGACCGCACTACCATGACAACGCCATCGCAAGCTTTGGCCAGAACGCTGGCATCTGACACGGGAACGGCCGGTGGCGAGTCAATGATGATCCAATCAAACAGCGGTTCCACTCGTTGCAGAAGCATTTTCAGCTTGCCATTCGCCACCATCTCGGCGGCGTCGGATATCTGATTTCCGCTCGGGATAAAGAACAGATTTTCCATGGGACCACGTTGCATGATGGAGAATTCATCGCTCGGCCCGTGCAGATACTCTGACAGGCCAGGAGCCGCAGTCGTTCCCAGCATTCGATGCAAGCGCGGGGCACGCAGATCGGCATCGATCAGCAAGACACGCCTGCCATGCTGGCGCACCAGTACCTGGGCGAGATTTGCCGAGGTGAAGGATTTTCCCTCTTTGGGCAACGCGCTCGTCACAAGGACTCTCTTGAGCGTCATGCTCTCACGCAGGTGGTAAAGCCTCGACCGCAACGTACGGAATTCCTCCGTACCTCGCCTGGATTCGTTGCCATTGAAGAACAGCATTGCTTTCTCGTCGGGATGCCAATCTAGTTGCGGAGCCCGCGCCAAAAGAGCGTCAAGACTGAAGGCGGTGCTGAATGATGGCGCGGCCGCCGGGAAAGCCGCCGCCGTGCTCTGCGCCGGCGCGTGTTCAATGTCTTCCGCGATTAGTGGAGGCATTTCTGGCGCGACAGCCGGCGCGAAATCCGAGGCCTGACCTCCCTGCGCCGCCCGCTCCTGTTCGGCTTTTTTCAGAGCTTCATGGATCCTGCTCATAGTTTCCCTTCCCCGGGGAGTTCGTTCTTATCACGTTCCCGTAAGCGATCCGCCAAGTTCGCCAACGACCGCAAAGTTTCTGCCAGGTCGACCTTTTCTGCGGAACCATTCGGCGGTGGCGCGGTCATTTCGCCCTCCGCTGCGCTGCTACCCATGTCAAAGTCGCGAGCCACCGTATCCACGACCACAGGTCCAATAGTTTTCTGTTGATCGACAAATGCGCTGACCAGGCAATGTTCGCAAAGTAAATTGATTACGCGGGGAATGCCGGTCGAATAGCCATGAATCGCGGTCAATGCCTCAGGATCAAAAATCGGCTGGCCGTTGGAACCCGCGATGCGCAACCGCTGTTGCACATACGACTTCGTCTCTTCCAGCGAGAGCGGATGCGTGCGCGCGCGCAGCGTCAACCGCTGGCGGAGCTGGCGCAGTTGCGGCTGCTTCAACTTTTGTTCCAGTTCCGGCTGGCCCACGAGAATAATCTGGAGCAGTTTTTCCGTGAATGTTTCCAGATTAGTGAGCATGCGGATTTCTTCCAATACTTCGTCGGTCAGGTTCTGCGCCTCATCGACGATAAGCACGGCGGTTTCGCCCGCGCGATAGCGGTCAAGCAGCCAGTTATAAAGATGCAGCAGAACCTGGCTTTTGGCCTTGGACTCGCAGGGAATGCCGAAATCCGACATCATGTAATCGAGGAATTGCGTGGTGTTGAGGCGTGAATTGAAAATGAAAGCCGTCGCCACCTGTTGCAGTCGCAGCCACTCGAGCAATTTGTTGATGAGCGTCGTTTTTCCCGTTCCCACTTCGCCGGTGAGTAAAACGAAACCTTTGCGGCTTTGAATGCCGTAGGTGAGACAGGCCAGCGCCTCTTCCGTGTGCCGCGTCAAAAACAGATAGCGCGGGTCGGGATTCACATTAAACGGATTCGCGCGCAGCCCGAAAAAATCTTTGTACATGGTAAATCGCCTCGCGTTTCCTAAACTGCGGCGGTCTCTCCTTTCCCGGCCTTCTTACGGTTCCAGAAATATCCTTTACCGTTGCCATTCTGTGTTTCCGGCTGCAAAACCCAGGGAACCGCAACCAAAATAGGCAGACCCATCGCAGCTTCCGCATCGGCCTCGGTGCGAATGTATTGTTCACGGAGCTCCATCCACATCGCCAGTCCGAAACCCAGCACAAAGCCCGCTCCCAATCCACCGCCCGCGAACAAAAGGCGGTTGGGGAAGCTCGGCGTATCGGGCAGGTCGGCGGGAGTCAGCAGCGCCATGCGCTGGCCCTCCTGATCCTGCTCAGCCTGAGTCGCCATCTTCGAGGTGCTTTGCTTGGCCAGATCGTCCTGGTATACCTTTTGTGCGTTGTCGTAGTCGCGCGCAAGTTCAGCGTATTCCTGTTCCACTGCGGGGCTCGCGGCCACACGTCCCTGATAGACTGCGATCTCTTCCTGAAGCTTCTTCTGGTCGCGCGTTGCCTGGGCGATCATGTCGGCATATTGATGAATCTGCAGCCGCAGATTGCGAATCTCCGGCGGCTCCGTAGCCGACCCTTTGTCGGCGGAAGCATCGGTTGATTTCGCGGATGAGCTATCAAGCTCGGCCAGTTGCTTTTTCACCGCCGCGATATCCGCTTTCGTCTTGATCACATCCGGATGGTCCTCGGTATAACGCCCTCGCAAATCGATCAGTTGAGATTCCAGCTGAGCCAGTTGTTGCTGCAGGGTCTGAGGATTGGTCGCCGACTCCGAGCTCTTCCAGGCGGCGAGTTGCTGCTCTAGCAACGACTCGGTATACGATTTGTCCTGCGTAGCGCGATTGAGAGTCTGAGTATTAGCATCGAGCTGCGAATTCAGGCCCATCAGAATCTTCATGTTGTTATCTTCGTCGCCGGGGAGTTGGCCCATGTGCTGGTTCTTGAAGGCGGCTAATTTCTTATCGAGATCGTCGAGATTCTGCTTGGCCTGTTCTACCTGTTTCGTGAGAAACGTTGTCGTGCCCTGAGTTGCTTCTTCTCGGGACTTGAGATCTTCTTCGAGAAGCATGGATGTCAGATCGGTACAGACTTGCTGTGCTTCATGCGCGGAAGAAGCTGTATATGTCACATAGAAGCCGGGCATAGGGCTCGTCTGATTCGGTCTTTTCTTCGCACCGAGCAGCGAAAGATCCGTAACTACCGGGTCGATGCTCATATTGAGCCGGATATCGTCCATGAGATCGTCGATGTTCTGGCCGGGCCTGGCCAGTCCCAGGCGATCGATCATGGGCCGAAGTCGGCCGGGGCTCAGCACCTGCTGCTCAATGGTGGCGACATGCTGCGTGAGATCCTCACTAAATACTTGCTGCACAACGGTGTCCGGAATTTTGGGCGATTCAACCAGCACCAGGGACTTCGAGGTGTACTTCGGCGAGAAAACGTAGGAAACCAGAAAGCCGGCGAGTGGCGCCAGCAGTAGTGGAATCAGAATCACTTTTCTCCGGCGGCGCAGCATCGCCAGATAATCGTCCATGGTCAGTTCGCGATTTTCCATCATTCCTTCCCGTTTCGCCGGCACGCTTGATCCGGTCCTAAGAAAAATTAGTCCAACCGGATTGGCCGGGGAGTCCAGTCCAGGCCAATCGAGCCTACCTGATTGTGGGAGAGGTTGTTGCATGCCGTGCCCACGGGGCATGCCGTGTTGAACCTTAAATTGTTGAACTGATAACTCACAAATCCGCGCAGGCTGCGGCCAAATTGGCGGTGAAGTCCGATCCCTGCAAATTCGTAACTGAACGACGTTGCGTTGACCGTCGTTCCGGGAACCTGCAATTCGCTGTTTTTCGAATAACCGACATCGGCGAACAAATCCCAGATGCGGCTTAGAGGACGGGTGATGTCGGCCTGCGCGATATTGGTTTCGGCGCCCGCAAAAATTCCCGAGCCGTTGGTGTCATAGCGCTGATAGCTGGCCGCCAGCGACGTGCGCGGAAACTTGTAGCGCAGGGAAACGCGGCCCGCTGCGCCGAGATTGGTCACGCCCACACTGGTCACTGGAGCACCGAACTCCGCGCACGAGCTAGCAGGAATGGTGGGGATGGCGCATTCCTGTTGATTGACCCGCGTGAGCTGCGGCCCGGCAGAAATCAGGAAGTCCATCCGCCCGGAGATTCGGTGGCCGTACATCAACTGCACCACCTGCGAGTGGAATGCGGTGCCGGCGGTCGTAAAGTTGAAATCCTGATAGCCGTAACTGATGGCCACCTGATTTCTCGGATTGAGTTGGCGGTTGTAAGCGACTTGCCCGGTGTATTCCGAACTACCGATGAAGTTAAGGTTTTCCTCCAACGGTCCGGCGAGAGGATTTTCCACCACCACGCTGCCATCAAAGTGAACCAGGCCGTATCCGGCGATGAAGGTCAGGGAGGATTTCGGAGTGAGATCCTGAATCACGTCCACCAGACCCAGGTTCGTGATGCGCGGAACCAGGCCAAGGGAAATTCCGAGGCCGTTTCCGCCGAGGAAGGCGCTGCTTTGTCCGCCGAATGCGCCGGCCCCTAACAAACCCGCGCCCAGACCACCAAAGCCCGCGTTGTAGGCTCCGCCGCCGCCGTAGGCTCCAAAACCAAAATTGCCCTCAGGCAAATAGCTGAAGGAATCCCGAATGGCTAACTGCCCGCGGCGCCAACTAATGCGGTTATCGATATCGAACTGCTGCAACTGCTCGAGCCCGATATTGTTGTTGGCATAGTCGGCTACGCCGCCGATGTAATCCATTGCCATTTCGTCCGTCTTCCAGATCTTTTGCAGCGTCAGGCTCCCCAGACCGCGCGTGACCGGCGTGATTCCCGATCCGTTGGACGAATTCGCGACATTCGATTCGATAGATTCACTGAAGTGCAGGCCGGGCAGAAGATAACTCTCCGGAGCCGAATGGGGCTCGAGGTTCGGTTGGTCGATCGCCGAGATGGGAGGATTGTCACTCAAAGATGCTTCCGAGGTGCTCAGTTCTCCGGAGGCGGCCGGTGGAGGCGTGGACTGGTTATCCTGCGCCCAGACGAGGCTGCATGGCAGGAGAGCCAAGGCCAGACTCAGGATGATGCTGCGCGTGTTCGCCAACTGGGTTCCAGGAAGCATCGGTTTTTGATTTCTACGGAACAACAATCGTATCTCCTGGTTTCAACATAAAGTCGGTCTGCGTGCTCTTGCCTCGGATTGCGTCTCTATACTTAAACGGAATTTTGGTCTCGCGACCGTTCTCTGTGCGCAGCAGGTAAATCGCTTTAAGATTGGAAAATTGCGTAAATCCGGCGCTCGACAACGCCTGCAGCACCGTCATGCCGGGCAGCAGAGTCATGGGTCCGCTGTGCGCCACTTCGCCGAGCACAAAAACCCGTTGACTGTTCATCGCCGTTACCACAACGGTGACGCGCGGGTCTTCGATATATTTCTTCAGTTTCTCACTGATGGACGCGGCTAACTGCATGGGTGTCATCCCCGCGGCCTGTACATCGTTCAATAAGGGAATCGAGATTTTTCCATCCGGCCGAACGGGCAGACTCACGCTCATATCCGGTTCTTTCCAGACGGAGATGCGCAAGGTATCGTCAGCTCCGATGACATAGTCGGAGGGAGCCGCGGGGGCGGAGCGTGTTTCCGGCGGAGGTGTTTTCGCTGGTTGGGCGGCGTTCTCGTCGCCTGGCGGATTGCCGCTGCTGTCGTCCTGCGCCCAAACTGTTATCGTTGCAATCCCCAGCAGAACGAGGCACGCCAATTTCATCCACTTCTTCATGACTGTCCTCATCGAACTAGGATGCTTCATATTCCGAGCATCCCATCTGTTTCAACTTGTAGAGCAACGCCTTGTAACTGATCTGCAGATCCTGCGCGGCCCGCCGCCGGTTCCAACGCGTGCGCGTGAGGGCGCGCAGAATGATCTCTTTTTCCTTCTCGCGGGAGGCCTCGCGGGACGCCTGCTTCAGCGAGACTCGGCCGCCATTGAAGACATGATCTTGCCGCAACAGCATCGCCCGTAAACCGCCCATCGCCACGCTCTCATCTCCCACAGCAACAATTGCCCTGGCTGCGTTCTCCAGTTCCCGGACGTTTCCGGGCCAGGAGTATTCCTGAAACAAGCGATGCGTCTCTGGGCTCAACGCGGGAACCGGGCGTTGAAAATCGCTTCCATACTTCTTAAGGAAGTGTTCCACCAGATGCGGAATATCCTCCCGGCGTTGGCGCAAAGGTGGAATTCGAAGACAAATTCCACTCAGCCGGAAGTAAAGGTCTTCGCGAAATCTGCCGGCCCTGACTTCCGTTTCCAGGTCGCGGGCGCTTCCGCAGATCAAACGGGCTGGCCTTGATTCCCGGGTATCGTTTCCGCTCTCCTGCGCCAGAGTCTGTAAGAGACAGGATTGGCTTTCCCAGGGAAGCTCGGCAAGTTCCTCAAGAAAGACCGTGCCTTCGCCCATTAACCGGTTCGCACCAGCGTCACCAAACCGCGCACATGAAACGACGTGAAACGGATGTTTGGAGCGCCGCGAAATCTCATGAATCTTTTGGGCGACTGTTCTTTTGCCAGCCCCGGGTTCGGCCAGCAAGAGGACGGGCACATCGCTCTGAGCAACTTCCAGCATGACCGCCTTCAACCCCCGGATGCTGGGACTGACACTCTCTATGAAATCCATGGGCTTCGATGGAATCCCTGTTTTTAGTGAAGCTTTCATGCTTTCAGGTAACCGGTTCCCTGCTTTTCCTGGTCTGAGAAATCGGGGGCTTCTGAGAATGCCGCACCTTGCACGAATGCACGGGCGGGGCCATTCGATTTGTTGCCGGAGCAAACCGAATTACACCATTAGAGCCATGTTTTCATGAACATAGAAGCTTTTTCCAGGCTTGGGAAAAGAGTCAAAACATCCCTCTAAACTTACTCTTTTCCGCATGAAAGGGAAAGTGTTTACCCACCGAATCCTAACCAAAGTTCGCCATGATTGCCGTGGAATAGGGAAATAACTTGTCCAAGTCCTGCCCTGCTGGATCATCGCGGATTCCGTCGGCGGAGGTCTAGATTTCTCCAGGACCAGAACCGGTTAGCTCCGCTCAATGTTTGCGTTGCGGCTGCACCGGCTCCCCGCAGATGCTGGCAGTCATCCCCTAAAGTGTTACAGTTTTTCTGATGAGCCAGCTGGGATGAGCCAGGTTCTTCAATCCGGCCTGTCAGCGGCGCGTCCGCCTCTCGACGCGGAGCGAAGGATGCCGTTTTGGCAAGGGGCCGCGCTTGCGGCTCTCCTGTTATGGGTGTATCTCCCCACTCTTTCCCGCCTGGTCGCGCAATGGTGGAACGATCCCAACTTCTCGCATGGATTTTTCGTTCCGCTTTTTTCGGCATTCGTTATTTGGCAGGAGCGCTCGCGGTTTGCCGTGGTGCGCGTGAAGCCTTCCTGGTGGGGTCTGCTGGTTCTATTTGGTGGATTGTGCGTTCTGATTCTCGGGCAAATGGGCGCGGAAATTTTTCTCTCTCGCGTCTCGCTGCTGATTGTGCTTGCAGGGTTGATTATTCTTTTTCTAGGCTGGAGATTCTTCCGCGAGCTATTGTTTCCCTGGGCTCTTCTTTTTCTGATGATTCCAATCCCGACGATAGTCTTCAACCAGATCACGTTTCCTTTGCAAATCCTGGCGTCGAAGGTAGCCAGTACCGTGCTTCCCTGGATGGGCGTTCCAGTATTGCGTGAAGGCAACATCATCAACCTTCCCGCCATGGCGCTGGAAGTGGCCGAAGCATGCAGCGGCATCCGCTCGCTGATCTCGTTGCTGACGCTTGCCGTGATCTACGGCTATTTGATGGAACAGAAAAATAGTATTCGGTTACTGCTGCTGCTGGCAGCAATTCCGATTGCCGTCGCCGCGAACAGCTTTCGTATTATTGGAACCGGCTTGCTGGTTCAATATTGGGATCCGGCAAAGGCGCAGGGCTTCTTTCACGAGTTTTCGGGCTGGCTGATTTTCGTTATTTCGCTCCTGATGCTCTATGTGCTGCATCGCTTGCTGCGCATTTTATGGGATGAAGAAGGTGTGCGGTGAATCTTGTCGGCATCACGCGATTCGCTCTCGCCGCCGGATTGATCGCCGTGACCGCGATTTTGCTGCAGGCGCGCGGCCATACCGAAATTGTCCCTCCGCATCAGCCCCTCGCATCTTTTCCCGAGCAGTTGGGAAATTGGAGCGGTACCGATATCGCCTTGGATAAAGATACCCTTGCGGTGCTGGGTCCGGGCGACTTCATGGAACGCGTGTATGAGGATCCCTCCGGCAAATCGCCGGTCGTCGATCTTTTTCTCGCGTACTTTGCCAGCCAGCGTACCGGTGACACCATCCACTCTCCGCAGAATTGCCTGCCTGGAGCCGGCTGGAATCCCGACCAAAAGCAGATCGTCACCCTTTCTCTACCCGGGCACCCTCCTTTTCCCGCAAAGCGCTATGTGATTTCCAAAGGTGAGTCGAGAAGGCTCGTTTTGTATTGGTATTGGGCGCACGACCGTGGAGTCGCCAGCGAGTACTGGGCGAAGTTCTATTTAGTGAAGGATGCGATCCGCATGAACCGAAGCGACGGGGCTCTGGTACGCATCACGATCGTCATGTTGCCGGGTGAAAGCCCCGATGCGGCCGAGCAGCGTGTTCTGCCCTTCGCAGCGCAAGTCGCGCCACTGTTGAATCAGTACATTCCGCGCTGAGCAGATCGCAGTTAACCCGCCGCCACGAGCTCCGTGACGGCTCTAGGGAACAATTCCGAACACAAAGCCCAGATTCTTCGGACCGCCATTCAAGCTGGCGCCGTAGAGCACTCCTCCGGGGCCAAACATTACTCCGGAGATGTCGAGCACTGGGGGTGGGAAAGTGTAAATATTCCGGGGAGTCCAGCCGCTCCCAGGAACGGTGGGAGGGGAGAGCTCTAAAATGTTGTCCTCGCCGGAAGTAGTTGTGTAAAGGTTGCCCGATCGGTCGAAGGTCACTCCCCACTGGGGCCAACTGCCGTAGGTGTTGGCGGTGCTGAAGGCATAAAGGGTTGTTTCTTCTGCCTCGCCGCCATTGTTCCCTGGCAGGGACAACTTGAACACCGTCCCGCCACCGTTTACGCCGCCATGTGCGGTCGTTCCGTAGATGGCTCCTTTGTGGATCGTAATCGCGCTCGGGTTCAACCCGTCGCCCTCCGTTCCCGTGAATTGGTGAATCACGGAATAGGTCCAACTGCCGCCCGGCGCCGGGGGTTTTGCGAGTTCAAACACTACCCCACAGCCGGCGCTGCCAACTGTGCATGTTGAGTTACCCGACGCGTAGCCGACGCCATAGACATTCCCTTCGTCGTCCGGGACCAGGCCGCCCTGAGGATACGAGCCCATCAATCCGTCGATCGGGAACGTGTAAAGCAGCGTGTAAGTCCAGGGATCTCCTGGAATCGCTGGAGGGCTCAATTCGAAGATGCTGCCGTTAGCGTTGGGCCATCCCGAACTCTCGCCATAAAGATTTCCTGCCGCGTCGAGCAGCAGGGGCGTGCGCTGAGCAATTACTTCATTCGCTCCCAGGTTGTAGAGAATCGTTTCGGTCCATGCATTACCACCACCTGCAGGCGGAGAAAGCTCAAACACAATGCCGTACCCGCTCGTGCCGCCTTGTCCGGTTGATCCATAGAGATTCCCAGCATTGTCGATCACCAGCGGTGACCCCGGACGTGCTCCATCGCTTGCGTTTACATTTTTAAATCCATAAAGCACCTTTTCCGTCCACTTGCCGCCCGCGATGGCCGGGGGCGACATTTCAAAGACTGTGCCGCACCCAGTGCCAAAACAGCCGATGCCGATTCCACCCCCGTCCGCAGTAACGCTATAGAGATTGCCAGCCTTATCCGCGACCAGATTAACTCCAGCTTCAGATCCATCCTGGCCGCCAGAGAAATTGTGAAGCACGTGTTCGGTTTGCGCGAAAGCCGCAACGGCCCCGGTAAGCGCCATGATCGCAAATATCATTGCCAGACCACAGCAAGAGGCAAGGGCAATCTTTATGCGTGACATAGAATCTCCTTTCGAAAGGCAGAGTCGAAGTCGCTTGCGTTAGCAGCAACCCAGGGAGGGGGAAGACAGTTTAGCACTGAATTGTGACGAAACAATGTGAATATTGTAAAAGTGGAGTTGGCCTGGCAAGGGCAGCGCGCAGTTCCGGACAACGGGCGGCGCTTGGTTAACCACCGGCAGTGAAGTAAATTGCAAACTGAGCCACGTCCCCCTCTCCCATGTCACTTGCCCGACGATCCCTGTTGGTGTTATTGGTTAACTCCCTAAATGCCAAACCACGGGGAAGGCGATCCGCCGAATAACGCCGGTTTTCTTTCCTCCGGCCCGTCGATTGCCGAGGCGGAAGATCCCAACCGCCCGAAGCGCGTGCTCGGCCTGCGTGATTTGATTCTGTTCTACGTCGTAACCGGAATCAGCCTGCGCTGGATTGCCACTGCCGCCGCTGCCGGCCCAAGTTCAATCGTCATCTGGATCGGCGCGTGGTTTTGTTTCTACCTACCGCTGGCCTTATCGGTGCTCGAACTTTCATCTCGTTATCCCGGCGAAGGTGGACTGTATGTATGGAGCAAACATGCGTTCGGAGATTTTTCAGGATTCATGTCCGCCTGGACTTACTGGACGAGCAACCTGCCATACTTTCCCGCGGTTTTATATTTCGCAGCCAGCAATATTCTTTTCATGCGCGAAAGCGCTTGGGCGCATCTTTCGAGCAACGCCAGTTTTTACATCGTGTTTTCGCTTCTGACCCTGACCGCGGCAACTCTCGTGAATATCGTGGGCCTCGATGTTGGAAAATGGCTGCACAATATCGGCGCGCTTGCCATGTGGATCCCGGCCCTCATCGTGATCGTAATGGGAGTGATCGCCTGGCATCGTTATGGCTCGGCGACCTCGTTCACCATACATTCGATGACGCCGAGCACTCATTTCAACGACATCATTTTCTGGTCGGTGCTGACATTTGCTTTCGGCGGTTGCGAAACCGCGTCGTTCATGGGAGAGGAGATCAAGAACCCGCGCCGCTCGATTCCTCTGGCGTTGATGTTCGGCGGCGTAACCATAGCCTTTTGCTACATCGTAGGAACCGCGGCAATTCTTCTGGCGCTGCCCTCCAGCCAAGTGAACGATTTGCAAGGCTTGGTGCAGGCAGTCTCAAAAACCGCCACTCGCATAGGATTTCCCGGGATTCTGCCCGTAGCCGCGTTTCTGATCGCGCTCAGCAATATCGGAGCTTGCGGTGCGTACTTGGCTGCGGTGGCTCGGTTGCCGTTCGTCGCTGGCATCGATCGATTTCTGCCACGCGCATTCGGCGCTCTTCACCCGCGATGGAAAACTCCATGGGTCGCGCTGCTGACGCAGTTCATTCTCGGAGTGATTTTTATTCTCTTGGGCCAGGCTGGTACAACCGTCAAAGGCGCTTACGATGTGATGGTGAGCCTGGGAGTAATTTTTTACTTTATTCCCTATTTGTATCTTTTTGCCGCCATGATTAAGTTGCAGAGCGAACCTGCCGGGCCGGAAGCGATTCGCGTGCCCGGAGGAAAAGTTGTGGCGATATTCGTTGCGGGAGTCGGGTTCCTCACCACCGCGTTGACGATTGCCCTTTCGTTATTTCCTCAACCCGGTGAACCAAACAAATGGCTTGCCCTTCTGAAAATCCTCGGGGGCACGGTTGTGCTGTTGTTGATGGGGATATTGATTTACGTAGCAGGAAAACGCAGCGCACGTCGGAAAGGTCGCGTGTCCAATCCCTAGCTCAATTGCTTCCGTTCAGAATTTTCGTACTGTTCTTTTTCTGCCACGACAGGTTCTCCGGCAGAACTCATTCCTGCGCGGGCCGCGACTCCGAACATCGGCCCTCGTGCAGGCACGAATCGGCGCGAACCCTCCAGTTCAGCAACGACTCCGGATCGCGCCAGTACTGCGGGAGACCCGCATGCGGCGGGAACATAGAGAACAGAAAGGTTTTGTGTCGGAGAAGGCCATCCGGATGCGCATCAGCAGAAGCAGCGATCTTCGGGCCGAATCCCAGGAGCGTTTTGATTCCCGTAATCCGGTTTACGCGCATTCCAAGGTGAATGACGACAAGATCGGGATATGCCGAGAGATCGACAGTTCGCCGCTGAACTCGCGAGGCATAGGGCAAAATGGTGGGCGCTGATCTGATTTTACACAGGGCTCGCGGTCTTCCTCTTCGGATTGAAGAACGGCATCTCGGTTACCTTCACATTTGTCTTCAGCCGGATCGCCTCAATCGTAATCTCCATTTGCAGAGTCGTGCCGAGTTTTGAATATTCAGTTTCGACACTCGCGAGGGCAATCATCTTCTTCAGAATCGGCGACCAACTGGTTGTAGTTGCTTTGCCGACTTGCTTGTCACCAGAATAGAGCGGCACCGGGACGCGTGATGCCTGGCTGGGCGCGGCTGGAGTGAGTCCATAGCGCTCGTAAAGCGCTTCTACATCAGTCCAGTCGACTTCAACACCGACAAATTGCCGCGGGACGCCATCCTTCGCGTCTTTTTCCAGTGCTCGCTTGCCGATGAAATTCTCTTTTTCCAGATGCACCATCTTGGAGAAACCC
>JASHTD010000123.1 GCA_030040725.1 Candidatus Sulfotelmatobacter sp.
ACCCGGCTCATTTTTTACAGTGGCGAGCTTCTCTTCTGCCTGCGCAATGTTCTTGTGCTCGAAAACCAAAATCTTTGCTTTCGATAATCGCGCGCCATCGATGATCGAAGCATGGTTCAAAGCGTCGGAGATGATGAAATCATCTTTGCCCAGCACGGCCGAAACCGTTCCCGCATTGGCCGCGAACCCGGATTGAAAAACCACGCACGCCTCGACATTCTTGAAGCGGGCGATTTTCTCTTCCAGCTGCATGTGGATCTTCATCGTTCCCGCAATGGTGCGCACGGCGCCCGAACCGACGCCGTATTTGCGTGTGGCTTCAAGCGCGGCTTCGCGCAGCTTGGGATGCGTGGTTAGGCCCAAATAATTGTTCGATGCAAGGTTGATGACTTTCTTGCCATCAAACGTGCAGACCGGGGCCTGCTCGTCTTCGAGCACTCGCAGCTTGAAGTGTGTGCCCTTAACCTTGAGTTCGTCGAGTTGATCGGTGAGATAGGAAAGTGGGTTAGTGCGAGTTGCAGTAGTCATGGGGGTTTTCGCTCTTATCGTACAGCGGAGCGGCGGGCCCTAACAAACGCGAGATTTGGCGGGCGAGGGCGCCCGCGCCACACTATCGCACGCCATTCGGGTACACCAATATCTTGCTGGCCTCGCCGGTCTTCAAGCGCTCCATGGCGCGCGAGAAATCTTTCAAAGGGAGACGGTCCGTGATCACGGGGTGCAAGTCGAGTTTACCGGCCTTGAGCAGCGCGGTCATCTGGTACCAGGTCTGGTACATGCGACGGCCATTAATACCCTGCACCGTGATGCCTTTAAAAATAATGTCTTCGGAAAAATTCAGAGAGATGGGTTTCGAGGTTAGACCGAGCAAAGAGATCCTTCCGCCGCGGCGCACAATATCAAGCGCAGTTCGAATCGCATCGGGATGGCCGGCCATTTCCAGGACCACATCGACTCCGAGCCCGCCAGTTTTCTCCATGACAACGGCTGTGGCATTTTCTTTCGACGGATCGATGACATAATCGGCCTTCATCTCACGCGCGATCTTCCGGCGATGTTGGTTCACTTCGATGGCAAATACGGTGGTTGCTCCGCAAGCTCTGGCAACGGCAATCGAAAAAAGCCCAATCGGGCCGCATCCTGTTACAGCCACGCTTTTCGCCGCGATCTCCCCCGCAAGCACTGTATGAACTGCATTGCCCAGGGGATCGAGAATCGACGCATACTCCTGCGGAATCGCCGGGTCAAGCTTCCAGATATTCGATTCCGGAATTACCACGTACTCGGCAAAAGCGCCGTCGGCATCGACGCCGATGATCTTCACGTTCTGGCAGATGTGCGCTTCGCCGGTACGGCATTGCAGGCATTTGCCACAGGCCACATGCATCTCGGCGGAAACGAAGTCGCCTTCTTTGACGCTGGTGACCTCATCGCCGAAGGCGGCGACTTCGCCACAAAATTCGTGCCCGGGAATCAGCGGGGGATGAATGCGGTTCTGCGCCCAACGGTCCCAGTTATAAATGTGCAGATCGGTTCCGCAAATGGACGCGACCTTTACCTTGACCAGCACGTCGCGCCGCCCGAACGCGGGAATCTTCACTTCGCGGATATCCGCGCCGGGGGCGGCTTCCGGCTTCACGACTGCAAGCATCGAGGATGGCATGAAGAGTACCTATAGGAATTCAGGTCGTACGAGCAAACGCGCCATTCTAGCACCGCTGCCATTTCTCTGTACGCACCTAGTCGTCGAACGTGAATTTCCTGGCAGTCGCAGCTATTTCGGCAATCCTCGTTCGAACCTCTCAGAACCACTTTCGATCGTCGGCTTCTTCATTTTGAATTCTTCCGACTTCCCGCGCGGAATGCTCAGCGTCTTCCATTCGTTCGAGCGCAAATGCTTGGCAAGAAAAACCATCTGTCCGACGTGCTGCGCATAGTGTGCAATCTGCCGGTTGATGGCTTGCAGCACGCTGTGAGGCTCACCGCGAATGGTGACGGTCCGCATCACATCGTCCGGCTTGATCGCTCCGATGGCTCCTATCACGCAACTCCAGCCTTCTTCCCACCATTTCATAACATCGGCCCGGGTCGTGCCCGAAGTGACTTCGAACTCGTGGTCGCGAAAGCGGCCTGGCTTTTCGCCGTCGCTGGTAAGGAAGTCGGTAAAGCGCGAGCGCATGTTACCAGCCAGATGTTTTACCAGAATGGCAATCGAGTTCGACTCCGGATCGATCGTGACAAAGAAATCCTCGTCTCGAAGCTGCGCCATCGCAGCTTCACCCATGCGCTTATGCCCGCGCATCTGCCTGCCGGCTTCGTCCAGATAATGAGCTGCAATGTCTGCCATAAGGCCTCACAAACTAGTATGAAGAACTAACATTTGGATTCGCTGGAGGCACAATCGGATACGGTGCCGACAATACGTCGGGCTTTCCCTCCAATTCCAGTTCAAAGCCGCCGACCAATTTCGCAAAAAGATTGTACAGGCCTCCTCCGATCGCTCCGAACAGAAATCCCATGAGCCCGTAGAGAATCGGCATGAGCAAAGCAAAGATAACCCCGAATGCTCCGGCGAACGGAGTTCGATGCTCCCCGGCAAGACTTCCAAGCAGTCCGATTAACAAGAAAAGTGGAGCGAAGATCAGACCCAGGCAGCCATAAATCAATCCCATGATCTTGGCCACCGACATTACGCCAACCGATTTGACGATTTGCATGGAGCAACCTCTCTTCTGAAATTGCCGTGCAGAAAAAGGTGCAGGCAGACCGGCTAGTTTACTCGCCAATATTCATCGCAGCTAATTTTCGCTGCTCTCTCCCCAAGCTCCGCCGCCAGGCGATTCGATTCTGATTCGCTCGCCGGGTTCGAGCCGCGCGCTGAATTTTCCCGGCATCTCCTCCGCCGACCCATCGCGGCGAATCACCCACGCTTTTCCCAAAGTGCCGTTTCCGCCGCCAACCAGTCCCCAGGGCGCATGCTTCCGCCGTTCGGAAAGCAGCGTGACCTGGCACTCGGTCAGCACCTCAATTTCACGTACAATTCCGTCGCCGCCCTGATGCAGACCAGTTCCACCGCTATCGCGCCGCATCGAGTAGCGCCGAACCCGCAGCGGATAAGCGTATTCCAGCGCCTCCGCCGGAGTATTGAGCGAATTGGTCATGTGCGTATGTATGCCGGAAACGCCTGGCTTGCCCGGCCTTGCTCCCATTCCGCCGGCGATGGTTTCGTAATAGGCAAAGGGTTTTCCGCTTCGAGGATCGATGCCGCCAATCGTGAGATTGTTCATAGTTCCCGATGCCGCGGCGGGAATGCGGTCTGGAAGTGCTTGCGCCAGCGCCCGAAGCAGCACGTCCACAATGCGCTGCGAGGTTTCAACGTTGCCCCCCGCAACCGCCGCTGGTGGACGAGCATTCACAACAGTTCCCTCCGGCGCAATCACGTGAACCGGTCGCATCAATCCGGCCGTCGCCGGAACGTCGTCGGCCAGCAGACAACGGAAGACGTAAAAGCAGGCAGAGTAGGTGATCGCATCGACCGCATTTATGCTGCCTTGCACCTGCGGATCGCTGCCCGAAAAGTCGACCGTGACGTTGTGGCGGCGGCCGCCTTGGCTCCTTGACGCCGATTTTCCGCCAACTCTCACTTCCACTGCGATTCTTACCGGCTGATCGCTGATGCCATCGTTATCAAGAAAGTCCTCGGCGCAATACGTACCCATGGGGACCTGCAGCAAAAATGCGCGCATCAGTTCTTCGGAATATTCCAGCAGCTCACCTGCCGCTCGTTTGGTTCGCTCGATACCATAGCGCGCGCAGATTTCTTTGAGCCGTTCGGCTCCCGTGTGGCAAGCCGCGAGCTGCGCATGCAAGTCGCCCTCCCGTTCTTCCGGAGTGCGCACGTTCGCGAGAAAAAGCTGAAACACGTCATGATCGATGACTCCTGCCCGCTGCAATCGCACCGGAGGAATGCGAAATCCTTCCTGATAGATTTCACGGCAAAGTCCCATCGAGCCTGCATAAGCCCCGCCCACATCGGCGTGATGAGCTCGCGAGGCGACATAAAAATCCGGTTGATTCCTTGGCGAAGGAGCCTCACGTTTATTTGCGCGGCTGCGCGCTACATAAACCGGAGACACGAGAGTAATATCTGGCAGATGCGTCCCGCCGCTGAACGGATCGTTCAACATCACCACATCGCCTGCGTCTATCCGGCAAGCGGCAATCCCGGCCTGCACCGATCGAGGCATAGACCCGAGATGGACAGGCATGTGATCGCCCATGGCGATCACCTCACCGCTGCCATCGAAGATGGCGCAAGAATAATCGCGGCGTTCTTTAATGTTGGGCGAAAAGGCCGTCCGCCGCAGAGCGGCGCCCATTTCTTCGGCGACCGAGTGAAAGAGGTTCTTGAAAATCTCTAATTCGATGGGGTCGCGCCGCATGGGCGAAGTGTAGTGATTCTTTATTCGTAGCGCAAACTTTCCACCGGATCGAGCTGCGCGGCGCGGGCAGCCGGCACGGTGCCGAAAATGACTCCCACGATCGAGGAAACCACGATGGCGATAATGGCGGAGAGCCCGGAAATCGGGATGCGATATTCGGTGAGGAAGCGAACTGAATAAGGTATGGCAAGACCGATGACGATGCCGGCGAATCCTCCGATGAGCGAGATCAGAATCGCTTCGGAAAGAAACTGAAAGCGGATTTCGCGATTAGTTGCCCCCACGGCTTTGCGGATACCGATCTCGCGGATGCGTGAAGTCACGGTCGCCAGCATGATATTCATAATGCCGATCCCGCTCACGATCAGCGTGACCATGGAGATCAGCAACAGCACCCATGTGAGCCCTGTGGCGATGCGGTCCGCCATGGAAAGCAAAGCCGTGAGATTCGAGACGTCATAGACAGATTCGGCGCGGTGCCGCGAGTACAAGACGCGCTTGATTTGCGCCGTCGCGGGAATCACCATGGACGGATCCTCCATGGAGAAGTACAACATTTTAATGTTCGGGATCTCGCTGAAATAGCGGCTCACGGAGAACGGAATCAGCATGGTGTTATCCACGATCTCCGACTGGCCGAAGGTTTCGACGCGCTCTTTGAAGGTTCCGATGATGGTAAAAGGGAGCCCGGTGAGTTTAATGATCTTGCCCACAGCGGCCTGCGGCGAGCCGTAAATCTCATCGGCCATCTTTTCGGTGATCAATCCCACTTTGTTGTGCGCCTGGGAGTCTTCCTGGTCGAAGAATCGCCCGGAGGGAACCACTAGATTGCGAACACGCTCGTATTCAGGAGAGACGCCAAGGATTGTGATGTCTTTTTCCCGGCCGTTGCCAACGGGCACGCGATCGGAGAACTGAGTAACGGCAGAAGAAGCGACGATGCCCGGAACCTCCTGCCGCACGGCCTGCAGGTCTTCAATGGTCAGCGGGTCGGGATTGGAATTACTGATGTGCGGGGCGCCGCCCAGATACTCGGCCCAGATTTCGTTGGTGCCGATAGCTTGAATCTGACCCAACACATATTGACGGCCAGTCATGCCGATGGTGACAACCAAGATGAGAGATGCCGTGCCAATGACCATCCCCAGCGCGGTCAGTATGAATCGCACTTTGTTGCTGCAGAAGGTATCGTAAGCGAAGTTGATAATTTCGCCGAGGGCCATTTTGGGCCGAAGGCGTTCGGGCACGAGAGCGGCTGCCATTCTCCTTAGATGCTACGTAGAGCGCAAAGAAGGCGCAATAGCGTCGAGATCGGGCCGAACCCAAAACCGTGAATCCTGCAAAAGAGCGGACGCCGAACCGTCGCTTGTGGCAGAGTAATGCGATCGAGCCTCGAATGATTCCGTGCTCGGCAATCCCGTTAAAGTCAGTCCCGCGAAAGAAAGCTCTGTGAAAGAGAGTCAGTCGGCCAAATATAAGACCCTAGGGACGCTGCTGCTGCTCACTGCCGGGGCGCTGCTCGTGCAGGGTTACCATCCCTGCGCCGAAGATGCGGAAATATACATTCCCGGCATCGAGAAAATTCTGCACCCACAGCTCTTTCCGGCGGGAAGCGAGTTCTTTTTGTCTCACGCGCACCTGACTTTCTTTCCGAATCTGATCGCACTCTCGCTTCGAATCACTCATCTGCCGGCGGACCTCGGCTTGTTCATTTGGCAGCTCCTCTCGATTTTTCTTCTCTTGCTCGCATGTTGGGAATTGAGCAGCCTGTGTTTTCTGACCGCACGGGCGCGCTGGGGCGGAGTCTGCCTGGTGGCGATGTTGTTAACCATCCCCGTGGCTGGAACTGCACTCTACATCAGCGACCAGTATTTCAACCCGCGAAACCTCGCGGCATTTGCTGCGGTTTTTGCCGTAGCACGTACAGTGGAAAAGAAATACCTGCGGGCGTTCCTGTGGATCGTGTTCGCGGCATTGATCCATCCGCTGATGTGGATATTTCCGTTTTTATTGTGCGATCTGCTGTGGGCGATGGAAAAGTTCGACAGCCGCACGCGAGGTTTTGGCGCGGCGGCGCTGGCGGCGTTCGTATTCCCCGCGATCCCGATTGCACCTTTGCCTTCCCGCGCCTATCAGGAAGCGGCCCGGTTGCACCCGTATTTCTACATTCAGAATTGGGCGTGGTACGAATTGCTCGGGGCCGTCGCTCCGCTGGTACTGTTTGTGTTGTTTGCGCGCTGGGCGCGACAGAGCCAATGGCGAGCTCTCGAACGACTAAGCCGCGCCTCGGTGATCTACGGCTTGTGTTTCTTAGCTGCCGCGCTTGTCTTCGATTTGCCGGCCAGGTTCGAAGTGCTGGCCCGCCTGCAGCCCCTGCGCTGCCTGCAGCTGCTTTATATCGTTCTGTTCCTGGTGATCGGCGGTTTTGTCGGCGAGTACATTTTGCGCGGCCGCCTCTGGCGATGGCTGCTGCTTTTTGTACCCCTGGGCGTGGGAATTTTTCTGGCGCAGCGCTCGCTTTTCCCGGCCAGCGCGCACATCGAGTGGCCGGGGATCACACCGCGAAATTCCTGGGCGCAAGCTTTTGTTTGGATTCGAGAAAATACCCCAACCGACGCCATCTTCGCGCTCGATCCCGAATACATGCGTGTCGCCGGTGAAGACGAAATCGGATTCCGTTGCCTCGCCGAACGCAGTCGCTTGGCCGACTGGGTCAAGGATAATGGCGCGGTCAGCATGTTTCCCACTCTTGCCGCAGAGTGGTGGGATCAGGTGCAGGCACAAACGCCGTGGAAAGACTTCCGCCTCGGAGATATGCAGCGTCTGAAGAAACACTACGGGGTGAACTGGGTCGTGCTGCAGCAACCCGGAGTCGCAGGCCTCGATTGCGCCTTTCAGAATGCCGCGGTCCAGGTTTGCAGAATTCCAGACAAGTAAGTCTGCAGTGTTACTGAAAATAAAACGTCGAATTCCCAAGAAAATAAACTCGGCTTACGCGCGGTTCGGTGCGGAGCGTGCGTTCTCCGACCGGTTCGCGTAGTAGGCAGCCTGGTCGGTCTCCAGTCGGCGGCCCTTTTCGCTGAATCGCGGCAAATGGATCAGGCCCGCCCGCTGCAGCACAAATTGCATGGTCGTGGCAAGAACGCCGAACCCGTACTTCACGCTGCGCCGGAAGTTAATGGATGAAGCTTCTTTGAAATACTTCGTGGGACAGGAAACTTCACCGATGCGAAACCCGAAATGTACGCATTGTGCGAGCATTTGATTATCAAATACAAAATCGTCGGAGTTTTCGAGCAGCGGAAGTTCGCACAAGACTTTGCGGCTGAAGGCGCGATACCCGGTGTGGTATTCGGAGAGCTTGATTTGCAGAAAAAGATTCTCGAATGCAGTCAGCAGCCGGTTGGAAACATACTTGTAGAGCGGCATCCCTCCCCGCAACGCGGTCCCGCCGATGATGCGTGAACCCAGCACCACATCGTAGACATCGTAAGCGACCATGCTGGCCATCGCCGTTACCAGCAGCGGGGTGTACTGATAATCCGGGTGAAGCATAATGACGACGTCCGCCCCAGCGGCCAGAGCTTCGCGGTAACAGGTCTGCTGATTACGGCCATACCCATAATTACGATCATGTTGGAAGACGCGCAGGTTCAGGCTGGGGGCCAATCGGCGCGCAAGTTCGACCGTGTGGTCCGAGCTGCTGTCATCCACCAGAATGCGCAGATCGACCAGGTCAGGCAACTCGTGGAGCGTAGCCTCGAGGGTTTTCTCCGCGTTGTAAGCGGGCATCACCACCGCAATGTGCTTGCCGTTGATCATGAGCTCAAAAATTGCATGATAAAGATTCATGATAAACGACCGGTCCGATTTGGAGATTTGACGGCACCGCGGCACCAGACTTCGCTGGCAGTCAGAGTCATCGAGCATCCCTATTTGGCGGCTTGCCCGTACCCCTAGGCTGTGAAAAACTAGAGACTCACGATAGATGTAGCTGGCCGGATTGTCGGACATTTTATGCCTGCCAATAGGACACTCTTCGAGAAAATCTGGGACGCCCATTTGGTTGCGCAGCCGGCCGGCCGGTCACCCATTCTTTATATTGACCTGCATTTGCTGCATGAAGTTACTTCTCCCCAGGCTTTCGATGGCTTGCGCGCCGCCAGCAGAAAGGTTCGTCAGCCGGCCCGAAGTATTGCCACCGTCGACCACAACATTCCCACCGAGCCGCGCGGAACTCCCATTACCGATCTGATCGCCGCTAAGCAAATCTCTGCGCTGCAGGCGAACTGCAAGGAATTCGGCATCCGCCTCTTTGATATGGACTCGCCGGACCAGGGCATCGTTCACGTCATCGGTCCGGAACTCGGCTTGACCCAGCCAGGCATGACGATTGTCTGCGGCGACAGCCACACCAGCACCCACGGCGCCTTCGGAGCGCTCGCCTTCGGCATCGGAACTTCCGAGGTCGAGCATGTTCTGGCCACACAGTGCCTTGCCCAGCAGAAGCCAAAGACCATGAAAATCGATGTCCGCGGCCGCTTGCCGGAAGGCGTCACTGCAAAAGATCTTGCGCTGGGAATCATCGGGCAAATCGGGACCGACGGCGCAACCGGTCACGTGATCGAGTATGCCGGCGAAGCGGTGCGCTCGCTCTCCATGGAAGGCCGCATGACCTTGTGCAACATGAGCATCGAGGCCGGAGCACGCGCCGGCATGGTCGCGCCCGACGAAGCGACCTTCGCTTACGTGAAGAGAAAGCGGTTTGCTCCGCGCGACGCGGAATGGGAGAAAGCAGTCGAGTATTGGCGCAGCTTGCCCAGCGATTCCGCCGCCGGGTTCGACAAGGTTGTGGAGATGGATGCGGCCCAGCTTTCCCCGTTTGTAACCTGGGGAACGAATCCCGGAATGGTGGCTCCGGTCACCGGACGCGTTCCCGAACCCAACGGGATGAAAGATTCCGACCGGCGGGCCTTTGAACTCGCGTTGCAGTATATGGGCCTCGAACCGGGGAAGCGCATTGAGGATATCGGCATCGACCGCGTTTTTATTGGTTCGTGCACCAATTCGCGCATCGAGGATTTACGCGCGGCAGCGCGCGTGGCGAAGGGGCATCGGGTGAATGCGAACGTGCGCGCGATGGTGGTGCCGGGGTCGCAGAGGGTGAAGAAAGCCGCCGAGCAGGAAGGATTGCACCGGATTTTCCTGGATGCCGGATTCGAGTGGCGCGAGTCGGGATGCTCAATGTGCCTGGGGATGAATCCGGATATTTTGCAGCCCGGAGAACGATGTGCTTCGACGAGCAACCGGAATTTTGAAGGCCGGCAGGGACGCGGTGGGCGAACGCATCTGGTCAGCCCCATGATGGCCGCGGCAGCGGCCATTGCGGGGCACTTCACAGATATTCGCAATTGGAAGTTTCAATGAAACCATTCACCGTACATCGCGGACGCGTCGCGCCGTTGGATCGAGTGAACGTCGATACCGATCAGATCATTCCTAAGCAGTTTCTGAAGCGGATTGAAAGAACCGGGTTCGGGCAGTTTCTGTTTTATGACTGGCGGTTTGGGGCAGATGGTAAGAAGAATGCCGACTTCGTTTTGGATCAAGCACGCTACGCTGGTGCGAGCATTTTGGTAGCAGGAAAAAATTTTGGCTGCGGATCGTCGCGCGAACATGCCGTCTGGGCGCTGACCGATTTCGGTTTTCGCGCCGTAATCTCTTCTTCCTTCGCCGATATTTTCGCCAACAACAGCACCAAGAACGGCTTTCTCACGGTTCGCCTCGGCGATCACGAAATTGCTGAAATAATGAAGCGGGCGATCGAATCCAGCAATTACGAACTCACGATCGATCTCGAGCAATGCGAAGTGCGCGACGATCAGGGCTTGCGCGCAAAGTTTCCCATCGACGAATTCGTGCGTCAGTGCCTGCTGAATGGATTGGATGACATCGGCTTAACCCTGCAACATGAATCAGAGATCGCGGATTATGAAGCGCGCCATCCACTCCCGGCGACGCTGGGGCTTGTCAACCGATAAGTCGACCGAACGAGCGGAACAGGTAAAGCGAAGTCAAAAGGCGTAAAGATTTGTAAAACATTCTTCCGTAAGCTTGACCTGCGCTTAGCCACAGTTGATGCTTGATTCTACGGTTTATCATTAAGTCTGCGCTTGTGATTTCCCCTGCTTTCTGCCGTAGGAAGTCATGGCGCAAGGGTGGCCTGCCGCCTTTGTTACCGGCAGAGATACCGAAACCGAGTCGGGCTGATCGCGTCTAATAAGTGTCGGTTTGTCAGCCTCACGCTTGGTCTAAGACATTTTTCGACCGAGATCGAAAATCGCAATGACAATGAATTGCATCGTTTCAAAGAACGACCAGTCTGTGCCGCGCGGTTTGCTGCGTCGTGGAATGGCTCTCACCCTTATTTTGACCTCTGTCGGCTGGTCTGGTTGTAGCGAATACTCCAAGCAAAATGCGCACGCCGCAGGCCCGCACATCGTTTCGGTCTCGATAGCGAGGGTTCAGAAGGAAGACGTGCCGGTCTTTCTGGTCGGCCTCGGCTCGGTCACGGCCTTCTACACAGCCAATATAAAAAGCCGTGTGGATGGCCAGATCATGCGGGTGAACTTCAAAGAAGGGCAAATCGTTCATGAGGGCGATTTGCTGATCGTGATCGATCCGCGGCCTTATCAAGTCCAGCTCGAGCAGATGCAGGCCCAGCTCTTCAAAGATCAGGCAACCTTGCGCGATGCCAAG
>JASHTD010000518.1 GCA_030040725.1 Candidatus Sulfotelmatobacter sp.
GTGTCGAAATCAGGCTCGCCGATTTCGAGATGGATAATATTCTTGCCCTGGCGCTCGAGGGCGCGCGCTTTATTGAGGACTTCGAAAGCGGTTTCTGTGCCCAGGCGCGACATGCGGCGGGCAAGTTGCAGCTCGTATTCCATAGTTTGCGGCATGAGGACGGCACTCCTGGCAAGCAGAGCTGCATATTATACGACTGGTTGGAACATGACGGTTAATCGGAATTTTGGGGTAGTGGGCTGTTTTAAAAGCCGCTCACCACCGAATCTGGTGGCCTCCCATTCGAATTCAAGCTCAATTGACTCCCATATGGCGGAATTCTCAAGAAGCGGGCGAACGGCGAAGGCTCGTTCTGGCAGAATCGCCACTAAGTGGCTGCATTCACACAGGGGTGGCCGAAATCAGCCAGAGTTGCAATTGCAACTTTTCCTGCGATACTGAGTTCAAATAGACAGGAGCTTTCAGAGGCAAGATTCTGGAGAGCCCGACGGAGCCGATTGGGCAAGCTGGCCTCGGATCTGGAACAAGGGGGACAGTATGAAATACATAAAATATCTGGCATTGGTAACCGTACTGGCGCTGCCGATGTTGTACTCGCGGCCTTCACAGGCACAGGTTGCGGTGGGCGTCGGAATCGGTTATGGGCCGCCGACCTGCGCTTATGGCTACTACGGCTACTATCCTTACGCCTGCGCTCCTTACGGCTATTACGGACCGTCATGGTTCACGAACGGCGTCTTTATCGGCGCCGGTCCCTGGTATGGCTGGGGATGGGGCCCTTGGGGTTGGGGTGGCTGGGGCCGCTGGGGCTGGGGACGCGGTTGGTACGGTAGAGGTTGGGGCGGACGCGGCTTTTATGGTCGGGGCTTTGCCGGACGGGGCTTTGCCGGACGTGGCTTTGCAGGACGTGGCTTCGCAGGACGTGGCTTCGCCGGTCGCGGCGCGGTTGGAGGGTTTCACGGTGGAGGCGGGTTCCACGGTGGCGGTGGTTTTCATGGCGGCGGTGGATTCCACGGTGGTGGCGGCGGTCACGGCGGCGGAGGCGGTCACCGGTAAGCAACGAATCGCCACGATCATGGCATGAAATGGCTGGCGGAAACGCCAGCCATTTTTTTCGATTTTTGCTTTGAGGGGAATCCTTCCACAAAGGCGAAATACCCGCGGAAAGGCCTCAGCCGCGTATTAATAAAACCTGCACCGCGCGGAGGAATTCTTGCTAGAATGTGCGGTTCGTGGGGTGCGGTAGTAAAATATCTGCATAGCCTTTGAGGAGACTCACACTTTTATGGCCTACGTGATTGCCGAGCCTTGTATTAACACGAAAGATACTGCGTGCGTGGATGCATGTCCGGTGGATTGCATTCATCCTAAGAAAGACGAGCCCAACTACGCGACGGCGGAACTGCTCTACATCGATCCGGTCGAATGCATCGATTGCGGAGCGTGCGTCCCGGTGTGCCCGGTTTCGGCGATTTTTGCGCTCGACGATCTGCCGGAGAAGTGGAACGAATTCACGGCAAAAAACGCCGCGTATTACGGCCGGTAAAGTTCAGGTGCAGGTCGACTCGAAGGAAACGGTTTCCGGCTCACGGTCTTCGTGTTCTGCGGAATTCGGGCATACGGAATTCACTGTATTGCAGGTGTCACCGCCTATCGTCTAGTTTGTCGGGGTAAGTTCATAGAAAGATCTGAGACGATCATGGGTTAGTGTTCGCGGTAAAAACCGCGACGTTCGACCCTCACGATCGTCTCTTTTAGTTTTTGCGCTCCTAGTTTCTGCGCTTCCTTAGGCATCACACTATCCCGTAAAGACGTGTATTGCATAAGCCGCTTCTGTCTTCCGAGCGGCTTTCTCCTCACTTACAATCTTTGCTTGAGCAGGACGGCCGGATTGCGATGGCACTGACTGAGTCGGAAGCGATCGTGTTGCGCACTTATCCTCTGCGCGAGGCAGATTTACTCGTGACACTGTTTACGCGGGCGGAAGGCAAGGTAAGGGGCGTAGCACGGTCAGCGAAGAAATCGAAGCGACGCTTTGGCGGCGCGCTGGAGCCGCTCACCTACGTGCGCGCATTCTACGACGTGCGCGAGCGGCAGGAATTGGTTCGGCTGGATGCCTGCGAAGTGCTGGAGTCGCCGCTGGCGGCGGAGGTCGGCTATGCGAGGGCGGTCGCGTTGGCGCACGTGGCCGAGTTGCTGGATGAGCTACTGCCTGATCGCGAAGCTAACGATGATATTTTCCGCCTGACTCTGTCGGTGCTCCGGGTGCTGGTGGGCGACGAGATTTGGATGCCGGTCACATATTTCGACTTGTGGCTGACGCGACTGGTGGGATTTCTGCCGGAGTTGACAGAGTGTATTGTGTGCGGCCGAGCGTTGAATGGAAGCCGCGCCTATTTTCATGCGCTTGCCGACGGCTTGATGTGCGTGGACGACAAAAGATTGGCATCTTCGGAGATTTCGAGCGAATCGCGAGCGCTAGCGGCGCAAATGTTTCGTGCGCCAGTGGAGAGTTTCACAGCCACGCCCTGGGCGCACGCCCAGGGCGTGGACCTGCGGAAAATGCTGATTCAAATTTTGCAACGGCATATCGAGAAGAAGTTGGTAACGGCGGGGATGCTGGAGAAGATTTCCTAACGCGCAGCACCAGCGCTCAGCAGTCAGAATCTTTGGACTTGGCAGGTTAGCGCCTAGCGACGTCCCTTCAAATGGTAGTGCTCAAATCCAGGAGAAGCAGGTTCCTCACCGCCGCCGGCACGCCGGTATGGAATGACACCGGGTTATTATGCGCTTCCAGCCTCGCCGCGCGGCATGCACGACCCACGACGCGATCCAAAGGGTGGTGCCTTAAGCCCCCTACAAGCTGCTAGCTGACGGGTTCCCTTCCTTCCATTTACAATCAGAAATTAGTCTCGCGTCCACGAACGCACAGTGTCTCCAGCCAATTCCAATTCGCTGACGTTTCAGGAACTCATTCTGCGCCTCCAGACATTTTGGGCGGAGCGCGGATGCGTGCTTCAGCAGCCCTATGACGTCGAAGTCGGAGCAGGGACAATGGCCCCCGAGACGTTTCTGCGCGTGCTGGGACCGAAACCATGCAAGGTTGCGTATGTGCAGCCGTCGCGGCGTCCGGCGGACGGGCGTTATGGAGAAAACCCGAACCGCCTGTTCAAGCACATGCAGTTGCAAGTAATTTTGAAGCCTCCGCCGGAGAATGTGCAGGAGTTGTATTTGCAGTCGCTCGAAGCGATCGGCATCGACCTGCGTGCGCACGATATCAAGTTCGAGGAAGATAACTGGGAAGCGCCGACGTTGAGCGCATGGGGCGTGGGTTGGCAGGTGATGCTCGACGGGCTGGAAATCACGCAGTTCACTTATTTTCAGCAATGCGGCGGCATCGACTTGTTTCCGATTTCAGCGGAACTAACCTATGGGCTGGAGCGCATCGCCGCCTTTTTGCAGGATGTGGATTCGATCTATGACATCGTGTGGGCTCGCGAGCCGGAAACCGGAACCAAGGTCAAATATGGCGAGGTGCGGCTGGCCGATGAGCAGCAGTTCTCGGTCTACAACTTCGAAGAAGCGGACATTGCCAAGACCTGGCAGCACTTTGATTTGTATGAAACCGAGTGCAAGCGACTGGTGGAGAAATATTCGGAGTTGCGTAAAGACAAGGCGCCTGGGGATGGAGTGGCGCACGAGAAATTGCGGTTCCCGCTCCTGGCTGCGTACGATCTCTGCCTGAAGTGTTCGCATCTGTTCAATATTCTCGACGCGCGCGGGGCGATCTCCGTGACCGAGCGCGTGGGTGTGATTGCGCGCGTGCGCAACCTGGCGGTGGGGATTGCGAAAGCGTGGGTAGATCAGCAAAAAGCTAAGAGCGCATCGGACGGGAATGAAGGTGCGGTCGAAAAAAAAACTCGTGACAAGCGTGAGCCGGCGCCGATGGCGTTGTGAGTGGTTTCGTTTCTGCATTAGTCGTGTGGACTGAATGGATGTGTGCGGGCAGGATCCTTCGACTCCACAGAACAGTTCGCTGCGCGAATTTTTCTGCTCCGCTCAGGATGACATCACTGGAAGAAGCGGTGAGACCAGCTAGTAGTGAATGGCATGCCAGACTTTTTACTTGAAATCGGATGCGAAGAGATTCCGGCGCGGATGATTGAATCGGCGTCGCAGGAACTGCGCGAGCGAGTCGGAGCGTTGCTGAGCCGGGAGCGGCTGAGTGCGGGTGAGATCATCAACTTCGACTCGCCGAGGCGGATCGCCGTGCAGGTGGCGGGAATT
>JASHTD010000519.1 GCA_030040725.1 Candidatus Sulfotelmatobacter sp.
GGTTCAAAGATCAACGAGCAATACCAGACCAAGGTGGAGACCGCCGCCAAGTACCGAGCGCGGCTTTCCGGCACTGTGCTGATGAACGCTTTTCACAGCGTTGGCGCAGCCGATAATTTTGATTTGCCAGATTTTGCTCAACCTGTCTCACCTGGGAGCTCGGGCTCCAGCTTCGGAGCGACGCTGCGGCAGAGTGAAATTGGCCTGGAGATCTTTGGGCCTTCGCTGGTGGGTGCGAAAACTTCAGCCAACGTCGTTTTCGATTTTGCCGGCGGATTTCCCTCGACTCCCAACGGGGTTAACTTTGGCATCGCGCGCCTGCAAAACGCCAGCGTACGGCTGGATTGGCAGCATACTTCGGTAATCGCAGGGCAGGATTCCCTGTTCATTTCTCCGCTGTCGCCAACTTCTTTTGCGTCGCTCGCCATTCCGGCTTTTGCCTATGCCGGAAATCTGTGGGGCTGGACGCCGCAGGTTCGCGTGGAACATCACTTCGATCTCACCGACAACCAAACGCTAACGCTGCAAGGCGGAATTTTGGACAATCTGGATTGGGAGGTTCCGTATAACCAGTTTTACCGGACAGCGCAGGCCGGTGAACAATCGGGACAGCCTGCTTATGCAGTTCGCACAGCATGGTCGATGCCGGTATTCGATCATCCCATGAGCTTTGGCGCCGCCGGATACTACGGAAGGCAGGATTGGTCCTGGAGCCGCTATGTCGACGCATGGGGCGGGATGGCGGATTGGAGAATTCCGATCACGCACCGCTTTGACCTTTCGGGTGAATTCTATCGCGGGCGCGGAATCGGAGGGTTAGGCGCGGGCATTGGGCGAACAGTTCTCTACGCCGGGAATCCGTATCAGGCCTACACCAGCATCCGCGGACTCAATTCCGCTGGAGGATGGAGCCAGCTGAAGTTCCAGCTTACTTCGAAGATTGAGCTCAACGGGGCGTTCGGCGAAGATGACGCCTTCACCAGCGACATCCGCGGTTTCGCCACCGACGCCAATAACTTCGGCCCCATTCTCGGTCGCAATCACGGCGAGCTCGGCAACATCATTTACCGGCCACGTTCCGACCTGCTGCTTTCGGCCGAGTACAGACGTCTGCACACGTTTCCCGTCTACACCTCGGCGAGCAGCACCAACCAGATCAATCTTGCCATGGGGATATTGTTTTGAGGGTACGCGCTCATTTTCGAATTATTTGCTGCTTGCCACTGATACTGTGCGCATTTTCAACGGCGCAAAATGTGGAGCTCAAGGGAAAGGTGCAGCTCACGAGAAACGGACGTCGGATTGGCGACGCATCGAAAGCGGTGGTCTGGCTGGTACCTTTGGGAACGACACCGGTGCCGGAGGGTCCCCGGCAGAATCCGTCTGAAATCCCGCAACTGGTACAGAAAGACAAAAGTTTTCATCCGTCGCTGCTGGTCATTCCTGCCGGGGGAAAGGTCGAGTTTCCTAACCACGATCCTTTTTTTCACAACGTTTTTTCGCTGTTCGATGGAAAGCGCTTCGATCTCGGCCTATACGAAAGCGGGACCACGCAATTCGTGCAGTTCGACAAGCCGGGTATTTCGTACATCTTCTGCAACATTCACGCGCAGATGAGCGCGGTGGTCATCGCACTCACGACTCCCTACTATTCCATTTCTAACTGGCGCGGCGAAATCGACATCGCCAGCGTAGTTCCCGGCCGGTATCAGATGCACGTATTCCATCCCTCGGTTTCGGCAGCGGCGCTGCACGCGCTTGAGCGGGAAATCACCGTGGCTCCCAGCGATAACTTCCTGGGAAGTTTTGTGCTGGAAGAGTCGAATCTTGAAGTGGCTCACAAGAACAAATACGGGCGTGATTACGATCCTCCCGATCCTGACAATCCGGCGTATGCGCGGCAGTAGTTGATTTTCCCTCCGAATAAAGAAAGGCGTGCCGCTTGGCACGCCCTTCTCGCCTCTGACCTTCACTTGGTTTACATCTTCACTTCGTTTACGTCAACTACCTCCTACAGACTTATCTGTGCCCACCACCGCCGCCGCCGGAGTGACCTCCACCGCCGGAATGTCCTCCAGAGGAATGGCCACCGTAGCTGGGTGCGCTATGCGAGCCGCCGCTATAACCGCCTCGGCTGCCGCCATAGCTTGGCGAGTTGTGAACCCCGTTGCTGTAGCCGCCGTAGCCGCGATAGCTGCCGCTGCCGTAGGACGACCGGGGCTGCGCAATCGGCTGGCGCATGTTGAGTTGCGGACGCGAATAGCTGCTGCCTCCGCGGTCGTATCCCGAGTTTCCTCGCGAATAGTTCGAACTCGGCGACGTACGATCCCAATAGCTGCCGCTACGTCCCGTGGAGCTGGCTCCGTTCTCGCTGCGGGAGAACGAACTCCAACCGCCACGGTTCGCAGAGGAAGTTGCGGCAGTCGAGCCGTGGCTAGAGCTCTCGGTAGTGCGGCTCGTGCCTCTGCTTTCAGCTGACGCACTTGCGCTGGGTCTTGCTGCCGCGCTTGTCGCGCCGCGAGACTCCATGTTCTCAGAGCCGCGCACTCCTGAGGTTACCGACGAGACGTGGTTCTGCTGCATGGACTGCTGCAGATGCGCAGTCTCCTGCTGGAACGAAGCCGGTCGCGCCGCGGTCTGGGTGCCCGCAAAATGCTGCGCGGCACTGTTGTGAATGGTCGACGGAGCCGCGTCCCGCCCGCTGGCCGACAAGCTGGCCCGGCTCGGGACCACGGGCACACCTCCAGTCATCATGCGAGCAGAGCTGATCTGTTCATGAGTCGCGGCAACCGCAGTGACGTGGCCGGCTCCAAACTGGCCAGCGTGCACAGTTGAGAGTGCGCCACTGATGTGAGCATCGTTGATGTGGGCAAAGTTCGAGAAGCGAACTCCAGCATGAAGAGGTGCAATTCCACCGAAGCGGCCGAATTCACCCCAACGAGCCCCAGCCCAACCCCAACGTCCCCAATATCCACCCCACCACGGATGGAACCAATCGCCTGGTCCGAGGGGCAACCAACCAAAGCCGCCCCAACCCCAGCCGAC
>JASHTD010000520.1 GCA_030040725.1 Candidatus Sulfotelmatobacter sp.
TGCAATTCTTGCTGCCGCCCAGATCGTACCCACGTGATTTGCCGGAACAGCCAGAGGACAGATAGACCGTGCATAGGCCGAAAAGAATGCCTAACCTAGCAAACACGGCGTTCCTGCGCTCGGGAAAGTATTGGTCGGGGAGAGAGGATTTGAACCTCCGACCCCCTGGTCCCGAAGCAGTCCTGGTGGTCTAACCTGTTGAATCGCTTAGCTCGGTTCTGCGTCTTGTACCACGGTTTTAGGGGGTGTTCGGCACTATCTGGACCCAAGATGGACCCAAGTTTTTCGCTGAGACAGACTCGGTCCCAAAACAGACCCTTTTCTAGCGTAGTTGTGACAGACCCTCTTGCTTCCATTCTCTACTTGCTGCGAAAGATTTCGGCTTGGTCGAACCGGTTAATGAGTGTAATCGGGATTTAACAACAACTGACCTCTTCGGATGCAGCGCACTCACTTCATTGACTTGCCCAATCTCAAGTCCTAACATTTCAGGCCATGATCGGCCAGACCATCTCGCATTACCGCATCGTCGAGAAGCTGGGAGGTGGCGGGATGGGTGTGGTCTACAAAGCCGAGGATTCCGATCTCGGTCGCTTTGTGGCGCTGAAGTTCCTGCCCGAAGAGCTGGCTCAGGATTCACAAGCTCTGGAGCGATTCCGCCGCGAGGCACGGTCCGCTTCCGCTCTTAACCACCCGAACATCTGCACGATCTACGAGATCGGCAATCACCACGGTCAATCCTTCATTGTGATGGAGTTGCTGGAGGGCAGGACACTACGCGACTGTATCCTGGGCAGACCGCTGTCGAGCGAGCGTTTGTTTGCTCTCGCGATCGAAATCGCGGATGGTCTCGACGCGGCGCACGCCAAGGGAATCACTCACCGCGACATCAAACCCGGCAACGTTTTCGTGACTGAACGAGGACATGCCAAAATCCTCGACTTCGGTCTCGCCAAAGTCTCGCTTGAGAAGCATGGTTCTGCGACATCGCTGGGCGTCGCGCCCACGGTAATGAGTGAGGTTCATCTCACAAGTCCGGGAACGGCGGTCGGCACGATTGCATATATGTCGCCGGAGCAGGCATCTGGTGAGGAGCTCGACGCGCGTACCGATCTGTTCTCGTTTGGAGCAGTGCTCTATGAGATGGCGACCGGGGTCCCTGCTTTCTCCGGAAGCACAACCGCGAAGGTGTTCGATGGCATTCTCAACCGCACGCCAGTCGCTCCCGTACGACTGAATCCGGCTTTGCCAGCTAAGCTGGAAGAAATCATCAACAAGTCGTTGGAGAAAGATCGCAAGCTTCGCTATCAGAGTGCGGCCGAGATGTCCGTAGACCTCCGCCGTCTGCAGCGCGAGATCGAATCCGGGCACACCAGCATCTCCACTTCGTCCACATCGGCCGTGGCGACGACAGCTCCCGCCTCAGCATCCAGTGTCGCGACCGCGGCCAAGTCAGCCTCACGCGCGAAATGGTTCGCCATCGCCGCCGCAGCCATCGTTATCGTAGCTGTTATCGCATACTTGTTCCGTCCGGTTTTACCGCCTCCGCGCATCAGCGGGTACACCCAATTGACGCACGATGGCTTGCCAAAGGCGTTTGCAGGACAAACAGCGGCGACGGTATTGACAGACGGCTCGCGCATTTACGTGGAGGAGAACGTGAACGGGCGGTATATGGTCGCGGAGGCTTCGGTTGCTGGCGGCGACACGCTTCCGATGCCTTTGCCGTTTCCCAATGTTTCTCTTGACAACATCTCACCTGACAAATCGCAGCTCGTCGTAAGCAGCTTCAGTGGTTCTGAAACATTGCAGCCGATGTGGCTCGTGCCGGTCCTAGGGGGATCTCCGCGGAGGTTCGTGGAACCTTTAGGCGGCGATGCATCCTGGATGCCGAATGGAGACCGCGTGGTAGCGCAAAGCAATTTGTTGTTGGCCATCAACAATAATGGCGACCAGCGCAAGCTGGCGACTCTGCCCGACGGTACTTACGCCTATTGGCTGCGCTGGTCGCCCGACGGAAAAGTCATGCGCTTCATGACCAATGGACCGGGCGGCAACATGCTGTGGGAGATTGCAGCCGATGGCTCACACTTTCATCAGTTCCTGGCAGATTGGCACGCCGATAAGGAACCTTCCTCAGGCAACTGGACACCAGATGGAAAGTATTTCATTTTTCAGGCGACCCACGGGAGCCGGGATGACCTTTGGGCGGTGCGAGAGAAAGGGGACTTCTGGCATCGGGTGAGTCACGAGCCGGTGCGTTTGACGGCAGGTCCCCTGAACCTGGATGCACCCCAGCCGAGCACGGACGGAACAAAGATCTTTGCCGTAGGCATACAAGCGCGAGCGGAACTGGTTCGCTACGATGCCAAGTCGGGACAGTTTCTGCCGTACCTCGCCGGGATTTCGGCGTCACACGTTGATTTCTCGCCTGATGGAAAATGGATGTCCTATGTCACTTGGCCGCAGGGCGAGCTGTGGCGCTGCCGTCCGGATGGCAGCGAGAAACTGCAGCTGACTTCAGCGCCTTTTTTCGTCGACAATGCCAGCTGGTCTCCAGACAGCAGCCAGATCGTATTTTCTGGCTTCTCGCCCGGAGAGCGAGACCACGTTTACTTGGTAGCGGCTACAGCGGGCGTCGCGCGAGAAATTGCATCCGGCGCCCATATAGGTTGGGCCGCCGACGGCAGATCGATCTATCTGTTCGATTATCTGGATCCGGAACAGCAGTTACTTTTTGCTCTCGATCTCAATACCATGAAACAATCTCCGCTTCCGGATTCGAAAGGCCGCGTGGGTGCCACGCCTTCTCCGGACGGACACTACTTGGCTGCGACGACGATAGACGGTCAGAAGTTGATTCTCTTCGACTTCTCGCAACAGAAATGGTCCGAACTGGCACAGGCCAGCGTCAATGCTCTGCACTGGACAGCGGACAGCAAGACCATCTACTTCGACACTACCTCCACCGCAGAGCCCGCAATTCTTCGTGTCCGTCTCACCGACCGCAAACTGGAGACGGTCGCCAGCCTGAAGGATCTTCGCCGTGTCATCCTTCCGTTTTGGGCGTGGATAGGATTGACTCCCGATGGTTCCCCGCTTCTCATGCGCGACACCGGCACACAGGAAGTCTATGCGCTGGACCTCGAGGAGCCGTAAACTTTCAGCCATTTTGGGGTTGTTGCTGGGCCGACAACTGTCGGTAACGGCTATATCATCTTTAACCCCTGGCGGGCCATTTTGAGTGTAATGGGGATTTAACACCAACTATCCTGCGCTAGACTGGAGCGCCCAACCACCGAAGATGTCCACAAGTAGGATTCCAGTGAACACAATGCATCGAATCATGTCGCCCCATGGGTATTGGAGCCATGAGCGGAGTGTCTATGAAAATCAAACGGCACCACTACCCCACTGCCCGGCCTCGGTACTGATCTAACACAGAATTAGATCAGCACCCCGGCCTCGGTAGTGGCTTAAGCCACCACCCCGCCCTCTACCCGATTTCCCTGACCCCTGCCATAATGT
>JASHTD010000305.1 GCA_030040725.1 Candidatus Sulfotelmatobacter sp.
AGATGAGCGTCCGTTGGTCGCGAGCGTTTATTACAATCGTCTCGCCAAAAAAATCGCGCTCGACGCCGACCCCAGCGTTATCTACGCCGAGCTTTTAGCCGGCACATACACCGGTGCGCTGCATCACGCCGATATGCGCTTCGACTCCCCGTATAACACTTATACGCATGCTGGACTTCCGCCCGGCCCGATCGGCAATCCCGGCAAGAGCGCCCTTGAAGCTGCCATGCATCCCGCACAAAGCGACTATTACTACTTCGTCGCGGACGCTCAGGGGCACCACCGTTTTGCCCACACCCTTGAGGAGCACGACAAGAACGTCGCGGCTTACCGCCGGGCGATGCGCGGGCAGTAATTTTGTATTACCGGCGGCTCTCCATGAAACTCTGCAGAATCAGAATCGCAGCCATGCGGTCGACCGCTTTGGCACGCTTTTCGATCGACAGCTCAGTTTCGCGGAGCAGGCGGTTGGCTTCCGCTGAAGTCAACCGCTCATCCCATAAGTGCACCGGCAAACTGAATCGCTTGCGCAAATCGTCGGCGAATACCTGCATTTTTTCCGATTGCGTTCCCTCCGCGCCGCTCATGCGGAGCGGCAGGCCAACTACGATCTCCCGGACTTCATACTTCCGGATTACTTCTTCCAGGGCCTGCAGATCGAAACGCTTGTTACGACGCTGGAGGGTTTCGAGCCCCTGCGCAGTGATTCCCAACGGGTCCGATACTGCAATCCCAATCCGGCGAGAGCCCACGTCCAACCCTAGGAGTCGGCCGCCAGAGACCAGCGATGCTCCGGCCTTAGCCTTTTCTTTGTCTAGACCTTTTCCAGGCACATGCAGATTATAGGCTGTGCCCTCGCGCTCCCCGGTCCCACTTTCATAAGTTGTTAAATTAGAGTCGATTACGAGGGAGTAACGAGTGCGGGCCCGCTCGGAAACCTGCTCTCATCCTTGCTTTTCGCCCGATTTGGGAATACTCTGTTTGTAGTAGTGGTTGTGCTTCTCCCCACTAACCCTTCCTTCCTGGGTGTACTTATGAGTGGTGCAGACCTGAATTTCCACATCGGCGACAAGGTCGTCTATCCCAATCATGGGGTTGCCGTCATCGAGCAGATCAGCAGCCGGTCGATCGGGGCCTCGGTTGAGAAGTTCTATCTGCTCAACATCAAATCCAGCAGCCTCAAGGTCATGGTGCCGTGCAATAACGTGGGTAGCGTCGGCATCCGTCGAGTGGTGCGGAATGGCGAGGTGCAGAAAATCCTAGATTTCCTGGCGGTCTCCGACCACTTGAGCACCGCCGACTGGAAGGACCGGTTCAAGGAAAACTCAGATCGCATGCGCACCGGTTCGCTGCTCGAAGTTGCCGGTGTACTCAAGAGCCTGATCGCTCTTCACCAGTCCAAGCCCCTTTCTTTCCGGGAGAAGAAAATGCTGGAGCGTGCCCGCTACCTGCTGGTCAGCGAGCTTGCCATGTCGCGCAACTGCGAAGAGAACAAGATTGAAGAGATGCTCACCCTCGCTCTGGCCAAGTGCAACCTCCGTTTGCCCGAAGTCTCCGAGTTTCAGGCCTAAGTTCCCCTTGGGGAAGGCTACCGTCCTTTTGTTGCTCTTGCTTTCTAACATCAAGACCGCGAGAGGTTTATAATCTCAAAAGTCTGGGCAAGCGGGCCTGATTTGCAATGACCGACCAACTTAGAAAAAAACTGCAGGAAGAAATCGACGCGCTTGAGCGCGAACTGGTTCACGACCTTCCCAAAGAAATCAAACGTGCCGCGGCACTTGGCGATCTCAGCGAGAACGCCGAATACCACATGGCGAAACAGCGCCAGGAGTTTGTTAAAGCCCGCTTCCGCCAGCTCGGAAAGCGGCTCGCGGACCTGTCCCTGACCAACATGAACAACATTCCGAAGGACAAAGTTGGTCTGGGTTCGACGGTGAAGGTATACGACAGCACAAAAGATGAGGAAGTGGAATACAAACTGGTCACCAGCGAAGAATCGGACGTCGCCAACGGCAAAATCTCGACCACATCCCCCATCGGTCGCGCACTTTTGAACAGGAAGGTCGGCGACGAAGCCACCGTGATCACGCCCAACGGCAAGCGGGAACTGGAGATTTTGAGCCTCACGACCATTCACGACGAGCCCTCAGAAGAAAAGGCGGGCGACTGATGTCGGCCTCGCCGCTGCGATCGGAGAGCGTGCCTACCGCCGATTCTCATCCTGAAGCGGTGGGTACGATTGCCGCTCGGCCGGCTTCCGGCGAAGGACCCGTGCAGTTGGCGTCGACCAGCAAGCCTTCTTCCGAGGGATCGGCGGCGAAACCACACTCTCACCTGTCGTGGACAAGCGCCTTCGGCCGTGCCTGCGGGGTTCTGCTCGATACCATCGTTCGCTGGCTCGCGCTCTCCCGCATTAATCCCAACGTGCTCACATTCATGGGGCTCCTGGTCAACACCTGGGCAGCGATTCTTTTCGGCTCGGCAACCGCTGCCACGCAACGCCGCCTGTTTTTCTATGCCGGGCTGGTCATCATCTTTTCGGGATTCTTTGATCTGGTCGATGGACAGGTGGCGCGCGCCACTAACCGCGTCACCCGCTTCGGAGCGTTTTTCGATTCCGTAGTCGACCGCTACAGCGACGCTTCGCAATTCCTCGGCCTGCTCGTCTTCTTCGCCCGCGGCGACCGTTTCTTCTACGTGGTGCTCACCGCTTTCGTGATGGTCAGCGCCATCATGGTCAGCTACACCCGTGCGCGCGCTGAATCGCTCATCGGTTCCTGCCGCGTCGGCTTCATGGAGCGCCCTGAGCGGCTGGTGCTGGTCATTCTCGGCGCGTTGTTCAACCGCATGGCGCCAGTGCTATGGGTGATCGCGGTGCTCTCGACGCTGACAGTAATCCACCGGATGCGTTACACCTGGACCCGCACCCAAGGCCCACCTTCGCCGGCGAGAGCCGGACACGCCGGATAGGCATCCACCAATCACCGCTGTATTTGCCCGCTTGCGAGTTCGGTGCGAAAATAGCTCGCTCATTCAAAGCGCGAACTTGTAATCTGGAGGAAAATCGGCTTATGGACCAGCCTCGCTCAGGACAGATGCACGCACAAGAGCAGATCAGAGCCGGCATCCAGAATGCTTTGGATCTGGCATCGCGCTGCCGCACCGCCGAGACCAGCGAGAATTACGAGTTCCTCGAGGAACAGCTGGATCAGATCGATGCCCAGGCGCGCCAGGCCCTCTTGTTGAAACTGGATCTCGACACGCTGCTGGAAAAACTTGATGCCCGTCAATCCCTCACTCCGTCGGACGTCAAAACATTGGAATTATTGATTGTCGGAGACGCCGAATCCTATCTCAAGTACGAATCGGAACTCGAGGAGTGGAAGGCACAACTGACGCGCGTGCTCGAGCAGATCGGAAGGCTCGCCAAATCAGACCTCGACCTGGATGGTGTGATGCAGCTGCGAGCTCTGTGCCGAGAAGCTCACGAATCGGTTTCTGACTTGATTTTTTATTTCGATGCCCAGGACCGCGCTGCTAAATTCAAAGCCTCTACCTCCGGTCCAATGGATGCCGAGGCGTATCTTTTTCTCGCGCAAATCCTTCGCGACCTGCTGCGGCCCAATCGGACGTAGCTACCTGCTATCCTATTCCGTCGCACTACCGATTCTGGGGACACTTTGCCACCAAATCCCGTTCTCGTCGTTCACGGCGGAGCCTGGGCCATGCCCGATGACATGGTCGAAGCCCACATTCGCGGTGTGCGCAACGCCATCGCAGCAGGGTGGAGCGTGCTCGCGCGCGGCGGTTCCGCTCTTGATGCGGTCGAAGAAGCGGTCGTCATCATGGAAGACGACGAGACCTTCGACGCTGGCCGCGGCAGCTTCCTCAATCGTGAAGGAAAAGTGCAGCTCGATGCTTTGATCATGGACGGGGCGACGCTTCGAGCGGGAGGGGTTGGTTGCGTCGAGCGCCTGCGCAATCCCGTGCGCGCCGCCCGCAAGATCCTGAGCGAAAGCCCGCACGTGTATTTCGTTGCCGAAGGCGCCGAGTGCTTCGCCGCCGAGCACGGCATCGAGTTATGCCGCAACGAAGATCTGGTGATCCCCCGCGAGATCGAACATCTGCGCAAGTTTCAGGAGGAAGCCTCGCGACACGACACGGTGAAGGATGGCAACCATCTTTTTGCCCCGGAGATGACGCACGACACCGTGGGCGCAGTGGCTCTCGATCGCAACGGCAATATCGCTGCCTCGACTTCCACTGGTGGAACGCTGAACAAGGCTCCGGGTCGCCTGGGCGATTCCTCGCTCATCGGCTGCGGCTGCTACGCCGATAACCAGAGCGCCGCGGTCTCAACCACCGGCTGGGGCGAACCGATCATGAAGCTGGTTCTCGCCAAGTGGACCGCTGACCGCATCGCCGCAGGCAATTTGCCCGGATGGGCAGCACGCGAGGCAATGAATTATCTGGAACAACGATTGAACGGACACGGCGGCATCATTGTATTGAATGGGCAAGGACAGTTTGGCATCGCCTACAACACCCCACGCATGGCCTGGGCGATAAGAACTATCAGCATCGAACAGGCCGGCGTGGAGCGGGAGTAATTGAGCGGCCGAAGTATGCCGAACCAGTTGTTGAATTTCTCCACATGCCTGTTACGAAATCCGGACAAATCCGCGCGGGTACGGGAAAGGAAGCTTCCCATCCTGACGCGGATGGAGATGAGGAAAAGTTGATTCGGCTCAGTATTTACGCAGTTCAGGGCTTGTTCGGAATTCGTAACAAGAAATGTGCACGGCAAAAAGATTGCTCAAATGATGTACTAGAACTCTTGTCCCTGCTATGATTGCGAGCACTTCTCCCTGGAGGGGTGCCATGCTCCCAGCTGGTAAAAGCCTTCGAGCTCTGCGCGAGAAACTCGGGCTGACCATGCGCGACGTCGAGATGTCGAGCGCTCGTATGGCCGAGAAATATCGCAATGAGGAATTCTCAATTCCTCCCAGCCGCCTGTCGGATATTGAAACCAAGAATGTTTTGCCGAGCATCTTTCGCCTTTACACTCTATCGGTGATTTACCGCCGCGACATGCGCGAACTGCTGACTTGGTATGGCGTCGACACGAGTAACATGGCGGCCGATCTGGGAATGATCTCTCCGCCGAAATCGCACATTTCGGAAACCTTGGCGGGAATATCGGCGGTGCAGATGCCAATGCGCATGGATCCGGCATTCGATCAACAGCGTACCGCCAACCTCGGTCGCATGGTCGAGCAGTGGGGATTGGTGCCTTTGTCTTACCTGGCGCAGTTTGCCCACAGCGACTTTACCTATGGCTACATCGGCAATCAGGATTTCACCATGTACCCGATTCTGCCGCCGGGTAGCTTTATTCAAGTCGACGAAGCCAAAAACAAAGTGGTGGAAGGCTTATGGCGCTGCGAATACGAACGCCCGATCTATTTCGTCGAGACGCGCGACGGACATACCTGCTGCTGGTGCAGCATGCGCCGCGATGATCTGGTTCTGCAGCCACATCCTTTGTCGCCGGTTCCGATTCGAGTTCTGCGACATCCGCAGGAAGCGGAGATTATCGGCCAAGTGGTGGGCGTGGCGATGAAGTTGACGGAGTGGCATGCTTTCGGCTCTTCTCCAGGCTCGAAAGCGCAACCAGCACTGAATTAAGATGGCGCGCGGAAGCTCTATCCTGCGCGGAAGGAAGCAGTTCGCCGAACTGCTCACGCATCCCTTCGACGTACGCCTCTTCGCTCTTATCGCTGTCTTGACTCGATTCCCGCAAATCCTCAGCTAATTCCGAAATCGGAGTGCGCAAAACCGTCGATAACACTT
>JASHTD010000521.1 GCA_030040725.1 Candidatus Sulfotelmatobacter sp.
AATTCGCGTCCCGAAGGCGTTGCTCGCGCTTCACAAGGTCGATTCTCGCGCGAGCAATGGGATGGAGCGATCGCCGACTTGCCCAATTATCTCTACGACGATGAGACACCCCGGATCCTGACCACGCCGAAGCATTCCGCCTATATCAAGATCGCGGAGGGCTGTGATCATCCCTGCAGCTTTTGCATCATTCCTCAGTTGCGGGGAAAATTCCGCTCGCGGCGCTTTGAGTCGGTGATCGCGGAAGCGGAGCGGTTGGCGCAAGCCGGCGTGCGGGAAATCACGCTTATCGGCCAGGACACGACCTGCTACGGCGAAGATTTCGGATTGAACGATGGCCTGGCGTTGTTGCTGGAGCGGCTGGCAAAGATAGAGGACCTGCATTGGATTCGTTTTCTCTATGCTTATCCGAACAAAATCACCGGCCGCCTTCTGTAAACGATTGTGGATCACGAGAAGATTTGTTCGTATATGGATGTGCCGCTGCAGCACGCCTCCGCTGCCGTTTTAAAGCGGATGAAGCGCGGAGGAGGAGCCGGAGTGTTTTCTCGCTCCATTGAGAAGATGCGCCGCGCGATTCCGGATCTTACGCTGCGCACATCGTTTATTGTTGGTTTTCCGGGAGAAACAGAAAAAGATTTTGCAGAGCTCTGCGACTTTGTGCGTGAGACTCAGTTCGATTGGATGGGCACCTTCTCCTACTCCGATCAGGAGGGCGCGAGTGCGTACCCCTTGGAGAAGAAGATTCCACCCATCGAATTCGAGCGGCGGCGCAAACATTTGATGGAGATTCAGCGGCAAATCAGCAAGAAGAAAAAGAAGCAGTTGGTCGGACGCAAGCTTGACTTACTGCTGGAGGGCGTTTCGGGAGAAACCGATCTTCTGCTGGAAGGGCGCACTCCGATGCATGCACCGGAAATCGACGGTAAGGTTTTCGTGAACGATTTTCCGCCTGAGCTTACGCCCCGACCCGGCGAGTTTTATCGCTGTGAGATCACGGAAGCACATGATTATGATCTAGTCGCCAGGATTCTGGAACCTTTGTCTTAAGCTTGCATTCCCGGCAAGAACTTACTCACTGCCTGCGTTATGGTTCGCAAACGCGCTCTCAAGCTTCGATGCCCCATCTGCAAGAAACCGGTAAAAAGTGCCGATCCCGAATTTCCTTTCTGCAGCGAGCGATGCCGCACGATTGATCTGGGAAAGTGGGCCAGTGGCGCTTACGTGCTTCCGTCCCCGGTAACAGATGCAGACGAATTGCCGATAGCAAACGACCCTGAAGATCATGACGAATCCGGAAACTGACCAAACTCCGCGGTTGGCGATGCTGATCGCCACATTCTTCGGTATCGGCCGCCTACGCCCCGGACCGGGAACCTGGGCATCGGCGGCAACCGTGCTGCTCTGGGCGGCATTCGCTCGGGATCTGGCGCCATCCTTGCGAATGCCTATCGTCATTGGGCTGGTTTCCCTCGTCGTTTTAATTGGCATTCCCTCGGCGACGCGCGTGGCCCGAGCCAGTGGAATCAAAGATCCACAGTTCGTCGTGATTGATGAAGTCGTTGGTCAGCTTGTAGCCTTGATTTCTGTGCCCCTCGCATGGAAATCTTTTTTGGCCGGCTTTATACTTTTTCGTGTCTTCGACATTTTGAAGCCGCCTCCGGTTAGGCAGTTGGAGGTACTGCCCGAAGGCACGGGAATTGTCTTGGATGACGTAGCCGCTGGGCTCTACGCGTTAATCGTGGTGCATCTCTTGATGCGCTTTGGTCTTCTAAAATAGGTAGTTCTCGACAGTCAGAGTATTTCCTCATGAGCCTTTCCGATCGCATCCTGGGAAAGAAAAATGTGAATGGCGATCCACATATCGAATCGGTGTCGCCAGTCCTTGCCCTCGCAGGGGGCGAGGTGCGCATCGCAGGATCGGGATTGCGCCCGCAACAGTGGCAACGCCCGCGCGTACAGTTTGGCGATATCGAAGGCGGTGTCGTTGTGAGCTCGGACTCGTTTCTTGTCGCTCGCGTGCCCCAGGGAGCGACTTCCGGGACGGTTGTCGTCTCAAGCGATGGCCATGTCAGTAATCCCCAGAACGTCAAGGTTGCGGTTCCGATTGCCGAGAACCTGCACCCGGTGACGAGCCCGGCGATCGATTCGCAGGGCAACATTTACGCGACATTTTCCGGCTCGCGCGGACAGAAAGTTCCCATCGCAATCTTCAAGATCGATACCAACTACACGATGAAACCCTTTGTCGTGGAGATGATGAACGCCACGGCCATTGCTTTCGATCGTGCCGGACAAATGTACGTATCGTCGCGCCATGACGGAGCGGTATATCGGATCGGGCAAAACGGAACCATGACGACGTATGCCGGAGGAATGGGCATCGCGACCGGTATCGCCTTCGACCGCAACGAAAACTTGTACGTTGGCGATCGCAGCGGAACGATTTTCAAGATTGGCCGCGACCAGCAGGTGTTCGTCTTCGCCACTCTGGAACCGAGCGTTTCGGCGTACCATCTCGCCTTTGGTCCGCAGGGCGATCTGTTTGTGACCGGCCCAACAACCTCGAGCTTCGACTCGATCCATCGCATCGATCCGCATGGAACGGTCAGCCGTTTTTATCGCGGCCTGGGACGGCCGCAAGGTTTGGCCTTCGACGCGGCCGGCAATCTGTATCTCGCCGCATCGCTGGCAGGGCGGCGCGGGATCGTAAGAATTACTCCGGAAGGCAAAGCCAGTCTGGAAGTTGCCGGGCAAGGGCTGGTTGGACTGGCGTTCGCTCCAGGCCGAAGCGTGGTTCTTGCCACCACCGATGCCGTGCATCATCTTTCGTGGAATCTTGCGGGACTGCCGCTGCTGCCGGAATAATCTAAATTCTCACCAAAGCAAATTTGCCTGCGCGATGTTCTGCTTGCCAGGCATAGCGCGGTTTTTCATTTCCGTTTTCATTTACACTTCTAGCCGTGAATGCCGAAATCATCGCGGTTGGCTCGGAATTGCTGACGCCTTTCCGCGCCGATACCAATTCTCTCTATCTCACTGAACAACTCAATCAGCTCGGAGTAGAAGTAATCTACAAGAGCGTGGTCGGCGACGATATGAAACGGATTGTCGCAGCCGCGCAACACGCCATCTTCCGGTCGGAAATTGTCATCTTCATCGGCGGCCTGGGGCCGACGGAAGACGATCTAACCCGCGAAGCGGTTGCCGAGGCGCTCGGGGTTTCTCTGCAGCGCGACGCGCAAGTGCTCTCCCACATCGAACAGCGGTTCGCGGCGCGCGGATGGAAAATGTCGCCCAACAACGCAAAGCAGGCAGATGTACTCGAGGGAGCGACGGTTCTGCCAAACGGGAACGGAACCGCGCCCGGGCAATGGATTTGCGGCAGGTTCGACGATCGTGAACACATAATTATCTTGCTGCCCGGCCCTCCGCACGAACTGAGAGGTTTGTTCGAGAGCGAATGCCGGGAGCGGCTGAAAGCTAAACTGCCGCCGGCATTTATCGCAACTCGCGTGCTGAAAGTTGCCATGCTGGGAGAATCAGCGGTGGATGCGCGGGTAGCGCCGATTTACAAGCGCTACACCAGCGTGCAGACCACGATTCTTGCGGGGGCGGGCGAGATCCAGCTTCACTTCCGGTCACGCGCTCAAACCCAGGAAGCGGCGCAAGCCCGCGTGGATGAAGCAGCCGACGCGGTCGAAGAAGAACTCGATGATGCCGTGTATTCGCGAAACGGAGAATCGCTCGAACAGATCGTCGGCTATTGGCTGCAGATGCGGAATACCACTCTGGCCGTCGCGGAATCCTGCACCGGAGGCCTGCTCGCCGAACGGATTACTTCGGTCAGCGGCAGCTCACGTTATTTTGCAGGCGGGGCGGTCGTGTATTCGAACGCCATGAAAACCGATCTGGCTGGAGTACCCGCCAACATGATCGAGCGCCATGGCGCTGTAAGCCGTGAAGTGGCAGCCGCGCTTGCCGAAGGCATTCGCTATCGCTCGGAAGCAACTCTTGGCCTGGGCATTACAGGCGTGGCCGGCCCAACCGGAGGATCGCCCGAAAAACCCGTGGGACTGGTCTTTCACGCTTTAGCGAGCGACAGCGGTACGGAAGTGATCGAACGGAACTTTCCGGGCGATCGCCAGCGCATTCGCTGGTTTGCCAGCACGCTCGCACTGGACATGGTGCGAAAGAAGCTGATGTGAAGTTGAGTATTATCTGTGGACTTGAAAGGTACCGCGAGATCTCACTAGGCTTGCATGCGTCTTTTCGTAGCAGTCGATCCAGAGGAT
>JASHTD010000522.1 GCA_030040725.1 Candidatus Sulfotelmatobacter sp.
TGTCTTTGGCGCGCGCAGATTCGGGACGGGAAAGTCTGCATCTTGCACTGCTTGATCTGAAAGCGCTGATGGAAGAAACTGCGAGCGACTGGCAACAGCTCCTCGAAAGCCGCAATCTCCAGTTCACTCACGCCTCTGGCAATCAGCCACTCCCAGTCCTGGCCGATCGGATGGCCATGCAGCGGTTGCTCGCGATCCTGCTCGATAATGCCGTCAAATACACGCCGCCACCCGGCGCAATTGCCTTGCGCGTCGAGTTACGCGACGCTCACGCGGTCGTTGCGGTCCGCGACACAGGAATCGGAATTGCCGAGCAAGACCAGTCGAAGATCTTCGAGCGCTTCTACCGGGTCGATAAAGCAAGAAGTCGCGCTTGCGGGGGAGCGGGAATCGGCCTTGCGATCGCCGACTGGATCGTCAAACAACACCGCGGACGAATCACCGTGCAAAGCGCGGTTGGCAAGGGATCAACCTTTACCGTCGAGCTGCCGCTGCAAACGTGTTTGCCAAGCTTGGAGGTGCCACGGGAGAACTGCGTCGATAGTCATAGCGCAGCCGCTGCCGATTGAGTTGTCGTCGCTTGTGACAGAAAAAGTCAGCTCAGCCTCGCGCCACCTCGCTCACCAGCGCCATCAGGTTTTCTTCCGAGTCGCGAAAGAATGTCATCCACAAATCGTGCGCCGGCATTCTTGCAATTACGTGCGGCTCGTCTTCGAAGCGCACGCTGCTTTCCTTGAGTTTCGTAAAGGCCGCTTGAATATCCGGAACGGAAAAATACAGAATCGAGCTGAGATGATCGAACTCCGGCTTCTCGGCCCGGTCGAGCATCAGCCGCACGCCGCCGCAATCGAAAAATGCCAGTCCCGGCGGAGCCTTGAACAGCAGCTTTAATCCGAGGATATCCTGATAGAAGGCGGCCGCGCGATCAACATTCTTTGCATTGACGGCAATTTGGCTCAGGTGGGTAATTCCGATTCCGGTTGCAGACATCATTGACCTCCTCTGGTAAATTAGTTAGCATAGCTAACTATATTCAATGGCAAAAGTCAAGCAAGAATCTGCGGAACTACGGAAGCAAGCGCTCAGAACCGCCGATCAACTCCATTCGGCTGCCATTCATTTGCTGAGGCGGCTGCGCCGGCAGGATTCGGCTTCCAGCATCGGTCCGGCGCAACTTTCTGCACTCTCAGTGCTGGTTTTTGCCGGTCCGAGAACGCTTGGGAAACTGGCTGCCGCAGAGCAGGTTAAGCCGCCTACGATGAGCCGTATCGTAGCCGGGCTCGAACGGAGCCGGCTGATTGAGGTTTCCTGCGATCCAAAGGATGCGAGACGGGTGCAGATCCGCGCGACCGCAAAAGGGGCGCGACTTCTTCAAAGAGGACGACAGCGACGCATTGAATACCTTGCGATGCACCTGGAATCGTTAACCAGCGACGAACTTGCGCAGCTCTCGACCGCTGCCGCAAGCCTCGAAAGAGTGCTACGGAATTGGACTTGAGTTCGGAAGAGCGTTCTCCAAACGTTTGAGTTGCGGTTCAGCCTGTCCTTACGCCCAGTCGGAAATGGAGTTTTCGCTACGACCTGCCGCGTTTCCCTTCCGGCTGCGATGCTGGCGCTTTTCTTGGGCATCTTCACGGTCTTCTCCGGGCGCGGCACCCAATTGCACAATGCAGGGTTCCTCGTCGACCTCGCTCGCTAACTCTGATGCAAACTCAATTAGCTTCTTGCGTGTTCGCGCGGCTTCCCGCTTGGCCGCGGCCTTTTGTGCGGCATACATGGCGTCGAGTTGAGCGTTGGGATTCACCTGGTTCGGGTGTACTCGCATAAGTGCTCCTGTATATGCACCTGCAGCGGAGTTCCTAATGTTCAGACATAACGTTCAAAAATTTTCCCAAGCGTGTTAAAGCCCATTATCCAATCACTCCCATGCAACTCTCCCGCCGAACCTTGCAGGTAAAGCCGTGGCCACTCTCAAGTGCGCACTTTGCCGCTTCCAGTTTAGAATTCTGCCCGTAACCGGAAACCTGGCGAACAGGTGCGAGCTTTAGCCTCGATCCGGATAACGGCATCGCCATCGAAACGACATGAGCCATCGCCATACAAGGAGCCGCGCTGCGTTTTGTCTCTGACCCGCCGTAAATTTGCCCAATCGGCTCTTGGCGCAGGCGCGGTCGCGGCGCTGCCAGCCGCGTTGTTCTCTGGTTGCACCGCGTCTTCCAAGGCCGCTGGAACAGCCCACGCACCGGCAGCAAAGCCGACCCTCTCACCGGTCCACGATTCTTTTCCAATTTTCTTTCCAAAGAATTTTTTCTGGGGCGCGGCCACCGCCGCTTACCAGATCGAAGGTGCCTGGAACGAAGATGGCAAAGGCGAATCCATTTGGGACCGCTTCGTCCGCATCCCGGGCAAAATCAAGAATGGCGATACCGGCGATGTGGCCTGTGATTCTTATCATCGCTGGCGTGAAGATATCGCGCTCCTTCAGGCCATGAACCTGAACAGTTATCGCTTTTCGATTTCCTGGCCTCGCATTCAACCGAGGGGCTCGGGTTTGCCGAATGCGAAGGGCGTCGATTATTACAATCGCCTTATCGACGCGCTGCTCGAACTGCGCATCCGCCCGCTCGTGACTCTCTATCACTGGGATCTGCCGCAAAGTCTGGAGGATATCGGAGGCTGGCCGAATCGCGATACCGCCGCCAGATTCGCCACCTACGCGGAAATCTGCGCTCGGGCTTTCGGCGACCGGGTTTCCGATTGGGTTTTGTTCAACGAACCCCTGGGTTTTACTTACAGTGGCTATCTCGAGGGCGTGCATGCCCCCGGACGCAGCAGCCTGCTCGATTTTCTGCGCGCGACCCATGTGGTGAATCTGGCGCAGGGAGCGGGATTCCGGGCATTGAAAAGCGTACATTCTTCCGCTCGCGTGGGCACTGCGTTCAGCATGTCTCCTTGCGAACCTGCGACAAACTCGGAAGAGGACAAGCTTGCGGCGGAGCGTGCCCACGCGCTTACCAACCTATGGTTCCTCGAAACAGCAATCAACGGCCGCTATCCGCAGGCTCTGACGTTGCTTCCGGCAAGTTTGATGGGAATCAAGCCGGAAGACTTCGAGAACATGCGCGCGCCCCTCGACTTTATCGGCATCAATCTTTACTACCGCACGATCGTATCTGCGCCAGGCATTCTGGAGCGAGTTTCGAGCCCGCAGGAATGGTTGTTTCCAGTGAAGATGACGGGGGGCGACGAAGGCCCGAAAACTGACGCTGGATGGGAAGTTTGGCCGCAGGCAATGCACGACATGATCATGCGTATCACGCGCGAATACCATCACCCGCAGATCGAGATCACCGAAAGCGGGTGCGCATACAACGATGGCCCCGGTGCGGATGGCGAAATTCGCGATTCACGCCGCATCGAATATCAGCGGCAATATCTCAGCGCAGTGGCGCGCGCTATTTCCGAAGGTGCCGATGTGCGCGGCTATCACTCCTGGAGCCTGATGGACAATTTCGAGTGGTCGGAAGGTTTCAGCCAGCGCTTCGGCTTGGCCTACGTCGAGTTCAAAACCCAGCAGCGCACGATGAAGGAATCGGGCCGCTGGTACGGAAAAGTTGCCGCGGAGAACGGCATCCTCGCAGATTAGAGATCCTTCGCATCGCTCAGGATGATCGCGCCGGTCTCAGCTTTTAGCCTGCCCTCAGCGACTGAGCTCTGCCAAGTTGACGAACGGCCCCGCAAGTGTGATCACTTCTGTTGCACGACCATCTGGCCGTCTTGCACTTTCACATCGCCGACATAATCCGGAAGCTTCATGCGGTCGCGCTGCTCGGCGAGCTTTTTTTGCAGTGCCGGATTCACCAGAGAGACCGGCACGCTCAGATCACCTACTTTGAATTCCGTCGGATCGAACGTCGCATATCCGTCCTTCGATCCCAGATGTCCTGAAACCGTAACCCATACATCCTTGCCGGCGATGGTTGTGAGAAATTGCCCATGCACCACGTCGCCATCGAAACTCACATGCTGATCTTTTATTGTGGGTTCTCCGCTCCCGAGGTTCGAATCAGGCGAAAGACTGCTGGCGGCAGCGCCACCTCCGGCCGACCCCAGAGCCTGCGCCAGAACCGCGCTGATTTCGTCGGAGTTGACGTGCACTTCGGTTTTTGGCGAAGCGCCGGATGCTGTGGCGGGTTCGGCGTTGGGCTGCGTATCGGCTGCCGACATGGCTCCATCATTAACGCCATTATCTCTAGAGTTGGCCGGCTCAAACGCGGGTGCCGCTTGTGCCGAGGGCCGCTGCTGCTGCGTCGCTTCCAGCGTTTCCATCTTCCTGTCGAACGACTGTGCGTTTGCCGCGATCGCTGCCGGACTCTGCGGCCGCCCCACCGGAGCGGGCTTCTTCAATACCAAGAAAACAGCTACCAGCGAGGCGATCAGCGTGACAATACTGATAATGCGGTCGATTTTCAGTTTCATGAACCCGCTCGAACGGTCAGCCCAGACACACAGGCCCGGCATGATGGTAGCCGGAATCTCAGCAGGGAATCAGATGGCAGAAGTCACAACCAGCGATGGTACTTCGGTCACATGCACGCCATCACAAATCAGAGAGCGTCTGTATTATCCGCAGCTGGCCAGAATTACTACCCAAGCCTCTTCACGATCAACTCGTTTACAACCTGCGGATTAGCCTGGCCTTTCGAAGCTTTCATGACCTGGCCGACAAAAAATCCCAGCACCGTCTTTTTCCCGGCGCGG
>JASHTD010000523.1 GCA_030040725.1 Candidatus Sulfotelmatobacter sp.
GGGCCAATCCGTGATCTCGACATCGACGACCACGCCTTCCAGGTCATTCCAGTCTGCAGAACGCGCGGCTTCGTTGCCCAGAACGCGATCGACTGTGCTCCTCCGTGTCCTCCGTGATTTCGTTTCCGAACTCACCACGGTAGACATAGAAGACGCGGTGGAATCTTTTGGATATTCCATTCCGTTGGGAATGACAATTTCCTGCATGATTTTGCTGTCAATGGGCTTCACATAATTGTGATGCCGGCCGTAATGAAAAATGCCGACCACGGTGGGATGGGCACGCACCACCGGCCGAACGATGCGGCCTTCGGCTCGGCCATCTGGACGCACGGTGACGTTATCCACCAAAACGCCATCGCCGTGCATGGCATTGCCAATCGCGTGCGGCGGAATGAAAATATCGCCGACCAGCCGCGACTTGAGACCGCCGCGCAACGAACTGCTGTCGGGGATGACAAAGCCGAAGCCGTCGCGATGCATAGTCAGGCGTCCGATTACGAGGTTCTTGTCGGCTGCCGGTTGGGGCAAGACGTAGCGGTCAGAGTCAGTACGGAGAAGCTGGCCGGCAGAGACGAGCTTTTGAAGTTGTGAGTCTAGATCGTGGCGAGCGTCTCCGTGCAGGCCAAGCTCGCGAACCAACTGCTTGAATCCGGCGGCTTGTTTCGGCTGGCGGGCAATGTGTTTGAGGATCGTGGAATCGGCGAGCATTTTTCTTAGGCGAGCCTCTGTCACTTCAGGATACATTGCCGACGACTACATCGTGAGGCTTCAGGAGCGTGCTGGCAGATGCCCTGGCGAAGAATAGGGATTCTTCGACTTGCGCTCGCCTTTGCTCGCGTAGCGCTCAGAATGACACGGCAAACAACTGGGACGAGCGCGGATTTACCAGGTGTCTCCGCCGCCTATTGGCGGCCATGCGCCAAGCATGCGGCGGATCATCGCAATCTGCCCGGCGTGGTAGCTGTTGTGCGCAACGGTTTGCCAAAGAATTGCTTCGAGAGTATTGGCGCGCTCTTTGTGGGCTTCGCATGTGGGAGCGGTCTCACGCGCAAGGTCCGGGGCCGGTGAATTCGCAAGATCGGCTGAGACTTCCAGTAGCTCGGCAAACTGTTTTCTCAACTCGTCCCACTCGCGAGTATCCGAAGGAGTGGCTTTCGAAGGAAAGCTCTCAGCATTATGTTCCGGGCACGGCGGCGTCTCGCCACGAGCACGGCGCAAGTCGTAATCCATCCAGTAATTCATGTGAAAAACAAGCTGGCCGATCGAATGAGGGAATCCCGCGACATGCCGCGCAGCCAATTCAGCGGAAATATCTTCGACACACGCGATGGGATCGACGTGTGCACCTTTGCCGCGCAGCAATTCCTCGAGTACCCGTGCGGACATGAATTCGTATTCTAGCGGGCACCAAAATATTTTTCTTCCAGGATTCTGCGGTGGTGCAATTCATGTCCGGCGATCATGTAAGCCAGCGCGCGAACTGTAACCTCGTTCTTGCTGGCGACGCCGCGCCGCATCCACGCGGTTTCGTCGAGATTGCGCAGCAGAGAGAGCGAGGCGCGGCGCACCGCGATGAATTCTTCAACCAGATCGCTCAAACTGCGGTTGGCGAATGGGCCGTTGCGGACATAATCGTCTTGCTCGAACCCAGGCAAAGGCGTGGTATCGCCACGTGCGATCCGCAGGGCACGATAAGCAAAGATCCGCTCGGTGTCGCAAAGATGTCCAAGAACTTCTTTGGCGCTCCATTTGCCCGGAGCATAGCGGAAGTTGCCCTCTTCTTCATCGCGTCCGGAGAGTAGAAGCATTGTCTGCCGACGCTGACTGTCCAGGATGCTGAGAATGTCTTCCCCGTTCACCAGCGAAATATAGCGCTCGTAATAAGGGGCGTACTCGCCGGGTTCAGGCCGACCGATGGTGAGGGCTGGGGTGATCAAGGCTGGTTCGGACATGCTTTTGACTCCTGGAGAGACTTGAACGACGTACACAGATATCGTCTTAGACGAAGCTCGGAGCAAAAAGCATACTCCGTGGGGATGTGGAACGTCGATTCGGGGAACCCTTTTTGGAAATCTTTACATTGCGGGGTGGCCAAATCGGCCTCAGTAGGCATGGGGCGATCATCGATTATTCCCAATCAATGGTGCGTACCATGTGAGGAAACTCCATTGAAAATAAAGGGTTTTCCACAGTGATCAACATGAGACGAGGGAGTACAATTCGGTTTGGTCACGCAAGTGCGGCGCGTGATCCCAATCCCAACAAGGAAAGGAACCTTTGCACCCATGTGGAAGCCGACGAATCAGCCTACCACCCCTGGCCGGCCAGCCGAGCCGGAGCGTCCAACCATGTCCAGCCCGAGCGCGCCTGCAACCATGTCCAGCGAGCCTGCCGTTGCACCGCGTCCTTCAACTACCACCACCGCGGACCAGGCGACTATCGGCAAATCGCTGGTGATCAAGGGTGAAGTAACGGGATCGGAGTCGCTCTACATCGACGGTCGGGTTGAGGGGTCGATCAGCCTTGCCGGAAACCGCGTCACCGTTGGGCGTAATGGGGTCGTCTCCGCCAACATCAATGCCCGCGAGATCGTTGTGCTGGGCAAAGTGCGCGGCAATCTGACTGCCAGCGACCGGGTGGATATCCGGAGCGATGGCTCGCTCACGGGCGATGTAGTGGCGGCGCGCATCTCCATCGAAGACGGAGCCTACTTCAAGGGCGGTATCGACATTCGCAAAGGCGGCCAGCCCGCGCAGCAAAAACCGAACGGCGAGGATAAGATCATTTCATCCGCCGAGCCGGCAGTGGTTGGCGCGAGAGCGTAAATTCGGCCCTCGTCCATTCGCTTTGGGCACGCATGGCGTGTAGATTCGTCAGCCGGTTGGGCAGATCCCTGAGCCGATTCTGATTAGGAGACTCGCGGCGGAGTTCGCAAACATTGCGAATATCCGCCGTTTTGTTGTTCGCGGTCGTCGCAGAGCTGGCGGAGGATGTATAGAGCCATGTGAGGCGTGGGATTAAGATCAGACCAATTGCTAGCCACTGATCACTAACCACTGATTTTCACGGTTGCGTTCCTGCGCCCAGGATCTCCTTGCTCTCGCTCTCGGCAACCCCCGGATACGCGGCAACCTTGCGACGGCGCAGATCATTTGGCAATTGCGAGCGCAGCAGCCACAGTCCCAACACGACGGCCGCTGCCCAGGTGAGGGAGATCAAGATCAACTGCAGCACGTCGGCCAGACGACTGCCGTGGACCGCGACAAGCTGCGCAAAGTTTCTACCGACAGCCAGGCTGATGCCTCCGGCAACGATCGCTGTGAGCGCGGACTTTCCTAATTCATCCCAACGCAACTCTCTCAGTGAAACCATTTTTCGCAGGTGCAACAGCAAAGCCAGGGCGAGCAGGTTCGCTCCAATGCCGGTATCGGAAGCCCACGCCAAACCGATTACCCCATATCGGTGAAACAACACCGAATAGATCGGCAGAGACGCGGCGGTGATGACGGTGACCGCCGTCATCGGAGTGAGGGTATCGCCGGCAGCGTAGAATGCGCGGGCGTAGAGAGCCTGCGCTGACCATAGGGCCAGCGAGAGCGAGAACCAGAAAAAATAAACCGCCGTGGTTTGCGTGTCGGAAAGCAGAAAGCGTCCGCGCCGGTAGACGAGATCGATGAAAGGAAAGGCTGCGGCCATCATCCAGGCGGTCGCCAGAAAGGAAGCTGCGGCTACGCGATAGACGGAATCGTTCACCGTGCTGCCAAATTCCTTGAAGCGTTTTTCATTGAACAGACGCGCAAAAAACGGCAGCGAGGCCTGTCCGGTTGCCTGGCCGAGAACCGCAATCGGCACAGCAAAGAGCCGCTTAGCGTAATTCAGCCGCGCAATGTCACCGATGCCACTGGAGGCGTAGTGGCGCAGAATCCAGTCGTCAGCGGTGACCAGAGAAACGCCCAGCATCAGCGGGATAGAGAGCCGCACCCACTCGCGGAATGCAGGATTCGTGATGTCGAATGAAGGCCGGTATCCCGTACCAATTTTCACCGCGCCGATCACGCTAGCGAGAAAAGGGCCAACAACGCTGCCGATTACTGCGCCGTATGCGAGCGAGGCGATTCCCAGAGGTTTGCCAGCGACCACGCCTCCAAAAATAATGAAAATGTTGTAGAGCAGGGGGCCCAGCGCGGGGAAAAGAAACAAACGATGCGACAGCAGAACCGCGCTGACCACGCCGCCAACGTAGAAGAAAATCTGCGCCGGCAGAAGGATGCGCGTCAGATGCACGGTCAAATCCATCTGCGCCGGCGAAAAGCCGTGAAACATCCAGCGCACGAATTGCGGCGCAAA
>JASHTD010000524.1 GCA_030040725.1 Candidatus Sulfotelmatobacter sp.
GCCGTCGGGGGAATGCTGGTCGGCGCAACTTACACGCTATTCAAAATGCGGAAACAACTGGCGATTGGCATGGGACGGGCGGTCTCCGATCTGAAAAAATCCGCCGCAGCACATGCCGCCACGAACCGCACCGAGCGTGATCTTCCCTCGAAAGCCATCTTCGGCGGAGTGGCGCTCGTATTCCTGGCCATGATTGCGCTCTATCTTTACTTCATCGGCGCCGCGGGAAATTTATCTACTTCGCAGATCGTTACTGCATCGGTAGTAGCTGCATTCGTGATGATTGTTCTGGGATTCTTTTTCGCAGCGGTCTCGGGAAATCTTGTCGGGCTGATTGGATCGTCAAATAATCCAGTATCGGGCCTGACCCTCTGCACGCTGGTCATCGCCGCGCTGCTCATGGTGGCATTAGGCGTCTCGGGAACCGGAGGAGTGGCCGCAGTACTGGGAGTGGCGGCGGTGATTTGCGTGTCCTCAGCCGTCGCGGGAGAAATGCTGCAAGACTTGAAAGTTGGACACATCCTCGGCGGCACCCCCTCCAAGATGCAAATCGGGGATCTGCTCGGGATCGTGATCGCGTCGTTGGTGCTTTTCTTTCCTCTGGCAGTACTCGACAAAGCTTATCACTTCGGGAGTTCGGCCCTGCCCGCGCCGCAAGCGGGCTTGATGGCCATGTTGTCGCAAGGAATTGTTGGCGGCAACATGGCGTGGCCGCTGGTCGTGGTGGGAGTGTTGCTGGGTATTGCGATGATTATGATCGAAGTGAAGAGCGTGATGCTGTTCGCCGTCGGCATGTATTTGCCGCTGGGGACTACATTCGCCATTTTCGTCGGAGGCATAATTCGCTGGGTGACGGACATGTTGCGCGATCGCCGCGGCTACAACCACGCTCAGAAAGCGCGGGTGGAGAATGCGGGCGTGCTCACTGCTTCCGGCCTGATTGCGGGCGAAGCGCTCTGCGGCCTGGTAATTGCGGGCTTAGTTGGCTCCGGCAAGGACGTGACGCTCGTGCACTGGACACCCTCTGTCTGGTTGGCGCTGGCTGCGCTCGCAGTTCTGGTGCTTGTTATGGTGCGCGTGCCGCTGGCCAATGCGGGCAGTCCCGATGAACCGGCACCGCCAACTGCCATCATGTGAAAACGCTTTTGCATCAGCCACTGGATGGCAACACGAAAGTTGCGCAGAGGGATTCGCCTGATCCGGGGAACTGATTTCGTGTTTCTACTCCCTGTCAACGAACGTCGTGTCGATCGAGCGTAACATTGCCGCGATTCGCGAGCGCATGGAAGCATCTGCGCGTCGCGCTGGACGCAACTTCGATGAAATCGCGCTGATGGCGGTCACGAAAAACCAGCCCCCGGAGCGCATCCGTGACGCATACGCAGAGGGTCAACGCTTGTTCGGTGAGAATCGCGTGCAGGAATTTGCCGGCAAGGTGCAGGCGCTTGCCGATTTCCGCGATGCCCGGTGGCACATGATCGGCCATCTGCAAACCAACAAGACCGCAAAGACCGCAGAACTGTTCAGTGCGGTGGACTCTGTCGACTCAGTTAAGCTGGCGCAGAAGCTTGATGGCGCGGCCCGCAGCGCTGGCAATAAAATCGATGTGCTTATCGAAATTAATGTCGGCGGAGAAGCGGCCAAGACCGGACTGGATCCGAACTCAATCGCACTGGAAGATCTGCTGGCGGCGGCTCCGAGATTGCAGATGCTGTCGTTCCGTGGGTTGATGATTGTGCCTCCGTTTACGGAAGACCCCGAAGGCGCGCGATCGTACTTCCGCAAGTTGCGCCAGTTGCGCGACGCAATTGCCTTACGCAAACTACCGGCCATCTCTATGGACGTGCTTTCGATGGGCATGTCGCACGATTTCGAAGTGGCGATCGAAGAAGGCTCGACGTGCGTGCGCGTGGGCACGGCGATTTTCGGTGAAAGGACCACGCCATGACCGTTGAGAGGCACTGGGAGAGCCATGAAGATTTTCGATCGCCTGTGCGCAGTGGCAATTTTTGTAATTGCGATCATCGATTGCCTTCTCGTGCCGAAGACCTACACAGGAAGAATCTGGATTTTCGGTACAGGCCTGGCCTTGCTGTTCACGGCGATGTTCAACTGGTTGCGCATTCACGCTAGAGACGTGCGGAATGTTCGGTTGTTTTGCCTCACCGCGAATGTAACGATGACCGTGTTGGCTGCTTCGCTGATTGCCAGTATCGGAAGAGCGCGAGCGCTGGCGAATCCACAGGTGCTGTTCATTGGATTTCTTTTGCTGGCTGAAACAATCTTCTCGTTGAGAAAGAACCCTTGATTCCCTTACACGAATCAGGCGACAGCGTTAGTTTTGTCGTCAGAGTGCATCCTCGCGCTAACAAGAATGCCGTCACCGGCGTAGTCGGCGACGCTCTGAAACTTTCTCTCGCAGCTCCGCCAGTGAACGGCAAAGGCAACGCCGCCTGCATCGAATTCTTCGCAAAACTTTTGAAGGTATCCCGTTCTTCCATTACCATTGCCTCCGGCGAAAACAGCCGGAGAAAAGTAATTCGCGTTTCAGGGTTGACTGTGAAAGAAATCACAGAACGCATTCGGATGTGAGCTGGCAGGTGCCGCACCGGTGGTTTAAGACCGGCCAAATACGGTTAGTGAGCCCGCGCCATGTGATCGCCGAGGAACCACACTTTGACGTTTTCTGAACGTTTGTACGAAATTCGCACCGGATTCGAGCGCCCGTTCTGGGTGGCAAATATCAGCGAGATTTTCGAGCGCCTCTCCTATTACGGCGCCTTTGCCTCTCTGGCTCTGTATCTGCAGGAAAGGCTGAATTTCTCGACCGAGCAAACCGGAACGCTGACGGGCATTTTCGGCGGCATGGTGTGGTTTCTCGCCATTTTCGGCGGCGCCGCGGCCGATCGGATGGGGTTTCGCCGCGCTCTTTCGATTGCATATCTCATTCTCGCTATCGCTTATTTTCTGATTGGCTCCATTGGAGCGCCCTGGCTGGCTCCCGTGCGCAACGCGGTGCCGCTGGCTGTGTTCGTGGGCTTCATTCTCATTCTTCCCGCGTTTGGCGTTGCACTGGTCAAGCCCTGCGTAGTCGGCACAACGGCGCATGCGTCAAAGGAGAACGTGCGGTCGATCGGCTATTCGATTTATTACACACTGGTTAACATCGGCGGCGCCGCCGGGCCGTTGTATGCGGGTTGGGCCCATGAGCATATCGGAGTGGAAAACGTTTATCGCGTTGCGGCGCTTAGCGTCTTCGCGATGTTCTTTTTCGTTCTGCTTTTCTTTCGCGAACCGCACAAGGCGACCGAAACCCCTCCGTCTTCGGTGGCAACGGTTGCGCGCAATTTTTGCGTGGTCGTCGGAAATTACAAGCTTGTGATCCCGGTGTTGATCGTGGCCCTGCTGCTTCGCGTCGGTCTCTTCTTCTATCCCGAGCTATCAGTCCCATGGTGGGTATGGGTGGGATTTCTCGTACTTGTGCTCGCTGGCATCAGTCGATTCATGTGGTTCCTGATCATTTTCACTGGCTACTGGGTTGTGTTCTGGCAGCAGTACATCAGTTTGCCCGGATATATTCATGGCTACATTAATCCGCATGCCAACGTGGAGAGCATTTTAGTCACTGATGGAGCCACCGTAATTTGCCTCACTCTCGCTGTGAATTTTCTCACCCGAAAGATTCCATCGTTTCAGGCGGTGATTTTGGGTACGCTCATCACTTCGGTTTCGTGGCTAATCCTGGCATTTCACCCGGTGGTGTGGGCGGCGGTCCTCTCGATTTTTGTCCTCGCGCTGGGCGAAATCATTCAACAGCCGCGCTATTACGAATACATTTCACGGCTCGCGCCACCCGGCCAGCAAGGCACATATATGGGATTCGCATTTTTGCCGATCGGGATCGGGTCGCTCATTGGCGGATGGTTCGGCGGAACACTTCTCCACCATTTCGGAGAAGTACTACACCGTCCGCGGCTGATCTGGTGCGCTGTAACCGGAGTGGGTCTGGCAACCACCATTCTGTTGTGGATTTACGACCGTTTTGTAAGGCAGGGTAAGTAGAATGCGACGCTTGACTTCGCCCCAAACCTCTGCCATCATTCGCCTCCGTTAAGCGAATCGCAAAGGAGGCTCTATGCCACATTATCTGCAGCAAGTCGCGTATTCGCCCGAGGGATGGGAGGCGGTACTGGGCAATCCGCAAAACCGGATTGAGGCGGTGCGGCCCGTAATTGAGAAACTGGGAGGGAAGATCGAAGCGGCGTGGTTCGCGTTCGGTGATTACGACATCGTCGTAATTACCGAATTTCCTGACAACGTGAGTGCAGCTGCCATCGCCATGGCATTCGCTGGCGGAGGAGCGTGCAAATCGGTTCACACAACCCCATTGATTTCTCCAGACGAAGCCGTGCAAGCACTGAAAAAGGCAAAAGAATGCGGGTATCAGCCGGCAACGGCTAGAGCCCGCGCTGCATAGATTAAGGGAAAAACGACTCGAAAAACGATCTGGGCGGCCGCGTTGGCCGCCGTTTTAATTTCGTCATGAAGTCAAAGGTTAGAAAGCAAACGCCCGCAGAAATCGCATCGCAGATTCGTCGTGCGCTGAGAGAGGGAGGCTCTGCCGAACACGCCGAAGGCGTTCAGCGGTTTTTCAAAGAAAAAATCAAATCGCATGGATGGCATACGGCGGACCTGCGGCGTATCGCACGGCAATTTCGGCGCGGGATTCGAACAGATCACGGATTGGGTCCGCTGATCAATGTTGCCGATCAGCTTTTCTCCGGCTCTGTGCTGGAAGAAAAGATTGTCGGCGTCCTCTTACTGGAGAACCTTGATTCCGAGTTCGGCGACCGTGAATTTGAATTGTTTGAGTCGTGGCTCGGGCGGATCAGCAGTTGGGCTGACCATGATGCGCTCGTGCACGACTTGATTGCTCCAATGGTGATTGCGAAACCTGGGCGCGTTAAAGCAGTTTTCCACTGGGCAAAGTCAGCGGAGCGCTGGCACCGAAGAGCCGCATGTGTTGCGATGATTCGAGGCTCGCGGAAAAAGATGTTTTTCGAGGAGATTACAAAATTATCCGATTCGCTCCTGGATGATGAAGATGACATGGTACAGAAGGGACTCGGCTGGCTGCTGCGGGAAACAGCAAAGTTTAATGCGAAGCAAACGGTCCCATATTTGATGAAAATTCGCCACCACGCTCCCCGGCTCGTTTTGCGCACCGCCTGCGAGACTTTGCCCGCAAGCTTGAAGCGAAAGATATTGATCCCCGATATTTGACTCAGCATGCCGGCACTCGCTGAAATCAACCGCATTGTTTACAATAGAGGTTTGCTCATGGACCTGTCCGCCATTCAGTCTGCGCTGCACGAACGCAACATCGATGCGTGGCTGTTCTACGATCATCATCATCGCGATCCCATCGCCTATCGCGTTCTCGGTTTGCCCACCGACCAGATGGTCACGCGCCGCTGGTTTTATCTCATTCCGGCTCAGGGAGAACCGCTGAAGCTGGTGCATAAGATCGAAGCAGGGCATCTTGATTCGCTCCCGGGTAGCAAGCGGCAATACTCGGGATGGCAAGAGCTGTTCGACAGTCTCAAGACGATTCTCGGTCCCTATCGAGATATCGCCATGCAGTACTCGCCCAACAACATTGTGTTCACGATCTCGTTGGTCGATGGTGGAACGATCGACTTATTGCGCGGGCTCGGAAAAAATGTTGTGAGCTCCGCCGACCTGGTAGCTCAATTCGAGGCTACCTGGACGGAAGAACAGATCAAAACACATTTTGCGGCTCGCGACTCGATTGATGCCATTACCGAGGCAGCTTTCAGGGAAATCGGGCGCCGGGTCCGCGCCGATGGGACCACAGAGCATGAAA
>JASHTD010000525.1 GCA_030040725.1 Candidatus Sulfotelmatobacter sp.
CCGAACTGCGCAGTCCTTGGCCCGGGAAACATCCCGCTCAGCTCGCTTTCGCAAGGCTTTCCAGCGAACTCACTCACGAATCCGAATACACCTACCCTGTTTTCCGAAAGTTCGACATTGAAAACCCCGTTTACGCAACAATGGCACCTTGGGTTTGAATACCAGTTGCCCAGCCACATCCTGCTCGAGATTTCCTACGCGGGATCACATGGCGACGATCTTTACGGCATGTACAACGGGAATCAAGCCCAACCGAATGTGACTTTTTGCACCACCAACGGCAACACTCCGGAAAACTGCCCAACCGCGCCGAGGCGGCCATTTCCTGCGGTCGATGCCGGGATCGACACGCTTCGCGCCAACGATTTTTCCAACTACAACGCCTTGCAGGTACACCTTGAAAAAAGGCTCACCCATGGCCTCCAGTTCGGAGCTTCGTATACCTACTCTCATGCATTGGATGACGCTTCCAGCGCCAGCCTTGGCTCGCTTAACAATGGCGACTTCCGCAACCAACTCTATCCCGGGCTCGAATATGGCAATGCGGATTTCGACGTGCGCCAACGCTTCGTCATCGACTACGCCTATCAATTACCCTTTGGCCGTGGCAGGGCGTTCGGTGCAGGCGCCAGCGGAGTTCTGAACCAGATTATCGGAAATTGGCAAGTGGCCGGAATCACCACCCTGCAGACTGGAAACTGGTTCACCATCACCGACTCGATCACCAACGTCTCCACCGCCGACGGCGGCGGAGTCGTCGGCTACTATGAAGTCCGGCCGAATGTGGTTGGAAATCCCAATGCAACCCCCTGTGTCCACGGGTATCTCTTCAACACCTGCGCCTTCGTGAATAACAACACATTCTTCACCTTTGGCGATGCGGGCAGGAACATCGTGCGCGGGCCGGGTTTGCAGGACTGGGATTTTTCCATCTTCAAGATATTTCCCATTCACGAGCAGGTCCACGCCGAGTTTCGCTCGGAGTTTTTCAATATCTGGAACCATGTGAATCCGTTGCTGGGTCCGATAGGCGCAATTAGCGAGGAGCCGACTGCCGTGGAATTCGGCACGCCGCAGTTTGGGCAGGCGGTTGCCGCGCGCGATCCCCGCTTCATCCAGTTCGCGCTGAAGTTCTATTTCTAGGTCGCTCGAAAAGAGATCACAAGGCTCTTTATTAAGAGCCCTGCTGTCGAACTGCTTCGAATTGACGGATCGCGGAACCTGAATCGGAGGTGGCCATTGCGTTTCCTGCGAGGTCTTAGTCCTGGGTGCACCACGTATTGCTCGGCGGGCAAATTCTACCTTCATCACTTCATTCTTACGGTGCTCCTCGCAACCATTCTCACGTCGCTTGCATACTCCTCTGATACAAAACTCAAGAACAGCGGACTGGATGTCCGGGTTAGTTCCGTGGATGGCACGTATTCCATCGCCCAGGTGGGACGGGCGCAAGCCCTTCAGGCAGGAGTGGCGGCTGAAGTAAATCATCTCTGGATTCGCCTCGCCGATTATCCCAAGCACGAAGTAACCAGCTCAGAGTTCGACGACGCCCTCGGAAAAGGACAGCAAGCAACCTTCACGGCGAGCGGTTTACGGGACCGGCCTGACCTGACCTACACAATTCGCCTCTACGAAAACCGCCCGTTTGGCGAGATTCAAGTGCGCTTGGTGAATCGTTCCGGTCGAGCATGTAAGGTTCAGAGCATTCGCAGTCTGGAAGCCATCGGTCACCAAATTCTGGATCTTCATGCCGACCCAAGCTCGGACCGTGTTCTATCCGACAGCTACAGCGAAGACTGGCCGCCGCTTCAAATCATTGATCTCGGGAAAGCGCCAAATGGTATGCACCGCGCGGTCGGTAGCCAGCTTATTTATAACCGGCGGAGCCAGGAGAGTGCGTTCTTCGGTGCGCTCACATCCGACCGCCTGCTGACGATTCTCCACCTGGACACAAAACCTGGTGGCGCGGGACCAACGATCACCAGCTTCACCGTGGATTCCACCGGGACAACCGAGATTCAGGCGACAGAAGAAGAATCGGGATTGCGTGAGGGCCCAGGAGAAAACAAGATCGAATTGAGCCTGCCACTTGAAGACGGCGCCAGCCTCTCGTCTGAACGCCTGATGTTCTCCGTGGGGTCGGATTATCACGCGCAGCTTGAAAGCTACGGAGCAGCCATCCGCGAACTGCATCACAGCCGCATTCCGGAAGACAATATGTTGGGCTGGTGGAGTTGGACCGCCTTCTACATGAAGATCACAGAGGGAAATACCTTCACGAATGCCCTCTGGTTGTCTGAACACTTGAAGGAACTGGGGTACAACTACTTCCATTTTGATTTTGGATATGCCTATGCCAGAGGGGAATATTCCATTCCGAACGCGTCGAAATTCCCCCATGGCATGCGCTTGCTCACCCAACGCACCGAGGGCCTCGGCTTAGCGATCGGCATTTGGACCGCACCCTTCGAGGTCGGCGAACGCAGCTTCATCTGGCAACAGCACAAAGATTGGCTGGTGCACAACGCAAAAGGCGATCCCATTCAGGTCACCACGGATGAAGAAATCCCCAACGAGCGGGTGTTCGTGCTGGATGCAACGCAACCGCAAGCCCAGGACTGGTTGCGGCAGACCTACCAGGTTCTTGTGCAGAAATGGGGCGTGAAATACATCAAGCTGGACTTCATGGATAACACGGCCGTTGAAGGCTATTACTATCGTCCACACACGACTGCACTAGAGGCCCAGCGAATCGGCTTACAGATCATTCGCGACGCAGTCGGGAACGACGTCCTGCTGGATAAGGACGGCAGCCCCATGCTGAATCCCGTAGGCATTGTCGACGATGGCCGCGTGTCACAGGATACCGGACATAGTTTCGAGCGAAGCAAAGAAGCTGCGCCGGGAATCGCAGCCCGCTACTACATGCACCGTAACTTCTTTATCAATGATCCGGATGCATTTACGGTTTCGCGGCAACTCATGGAAGAACGCGAGATTCAGGCGCCGCTCACTCTGAACGAAGCTGAAGTATCAATCGCCCTCTCGGCGGTTTCGGGAGGAATGTTCGAGATCGGTGACGACCTTCCTACGCTGGGAGCCGATGCAGACCGGTTGGCGCTGGTCAAGAATGCCGATTTGTTAGCCATGGCCAAACTCGGCCGTTCCTCGCTTCCCATCGATCTCCTCAGCTATCGACCTGAGGATGAGCAACCGAGCGTATTTCTTTTGCACGAAGACGCCCGCCAGTCCATCGTTTCCGTGTTCAACTGGACGGATCAGTCGAGATCCCATCGCTTCTCATTTTCCGATCTGAATCTTGCGCGGGGTC